>NZ_JASKYT010000285.1:0-9369 GCF_041028275.1 Streptomyces sp. PU-14G | reverse complement strand
GGTCACAGGCGGTGCTCCCGGTCTGTGAGGAGCCCCGCCTGTGACCCGTCCGGGGCGCTTTGCGCTTTCTGCGGCGGTGGTCACCACTCATTACAGACTCGTGCGCGGTCGTCCGCCAGACGGTCGCGCGGTGTACCCGAGGAGGCCCCATCAGCGCCGAGCCCCGCATCAACGACCGGATTCGCGTCCCCGAGGTGCGACTCGTCGGTCCCAGCGGCGAGCAGGTCGGCATCGTGCCGCTTGCCAAGGCCCTTGAGCTCGCACAGGAGTACGACCTCGACCTGGTCGAGGTGGCGGCGAACGCCCGCCCGCCGGTGTGCAAGCTCATGGACTACGGCAAGTTCAAGTACGAGTCGGCCATGAAGGCCCGTGAAGCGCGCAAGAACCAGGCGCACACGGTCATCAAGGAAATGAAGCTCCGGCCGAAGATCGATCCGCACGACTACGACACCAAGAAGGGTCACGTCGTCCGGTTCCTCAAGCAGGGTGACAAGGTCAAGATCACGATCATGTTCCGCGGTCGTGAGCAGTCCCGCCCCGAGCTGGGCTTCCGACTGCTCCAGCGGCTCGCGGACGACGTGGCCGACCTGGGCTTCGTGGAGTCCAACCCGAAGCAGGACGGCCGCAACATGATCATGGTTCTCGGTCCGCACAAGAAGAAGACCGAAGCCATGGCCGAGGCCCGCGAGGCCCAGGCGGCCCGCAAGGCGGAGCGCCAGCAGGGGCCTGCTCCGGCCGAGGCGCCCACCGAGGAGACCGCCGAGGCGTGAGCCCTCCCGGGGCACCGCCCCGGAACCGATACGGAACAACTGACGCTTCCGCCTGCCCGCGTGGCGGTTCGGAAGCGTCACTGACGAGGAGAGAAACGGCGACATGCCGAAGAACAAGACGCACAGTGGTGCCCGCAAGCGCTTCAAGGTCACCGGCTCCGGCAAGGTGATGCGCCAGCGCGCCGGCCGCCGCCACCTTCTCGAGCACAAGCCGTCCACGCTGACGCGTCGCCTTGCCGGTAAGACCGAAGCGGCCCCGGCGGACGCCAAGAAGATCAAGAAGCTTCTCGGCAAGTAGGACCCCGCACGACCGGGACCCCATTCGATCCGGGCCGGAGCGGTCGACGCCGCAGCACGTCGAGCCCCCCGCCTCCCGGCCCCGCCTACAAGGAGTAATCACGTGGCACGCGTCAAGCGGGCAGTAAACGCTCAGAAGAAGCGCCGGGCGATCCTGGAGCAGGCCAGCGGCTACCGCGGCCAGCGTTCCCGCCTGTACCGCAAGGCGAAGGAGCAGGTCACCCACTCCTACGTCTACAACTACAACGACCGCAAGAAGCGCAAGGGCGACTTCCGTCAGCTGTGGATTCAGCGGATCAACGCCGCTGCCCGCGCCAACGGCATCACCTACAACCGCTTCATCCAGGGTCTGAAGGCCGCCTCCATCGAGGTCGACCGCAAGATGCTGGCCGACCTCGCGGTCAACGACGCGGCTGCTTTCACCGCGCTGGTCGAGGTCGCGCAGAAGGCGCTGCCGAGCGATGTGAACGCCCCGAAGGCCGCCTGAACGTCCGCGGTCGCGCCAGTGGGCGCACGCCCTGGATGATCCGCCGGTCTTCCTCCCCCAGCCTCCGGCCGGGGGCCCGCCTCTCGCCGCCGTGGTTTCCCTCTCCCGTGCTCCGCACAGGGGTGCCTCCACGGCGGCGAGAAGTGTGTGCGGCGGCCCGCAACCGTGGCCTTCTTCCCGGAAAGTGAGCGAACCCCCTCCCATGCCGCCCGAGTTGACCTCCCTGCGCTCGCCCCGAGTCACCGCCGCGCGCAAGCTCGGCAAGCGCAGCTTCCGCGCCAAGGAACGGCGGTTCCTCGCCGAGGGACCGCAGGCCGTGCGGGAGGCGCTGGCGCACCTGGTCGAGGTGTACGCGACACCTCAGGCCGCCGAGCGGCACGCGGACCTCCTCCAGGCCGCCCGCGCGGCACGCGTGCCGGTGCTCACCGCCTCGGAGGAGGTGATCGGTGAGATGGCCGACACGGTCACCCCGCAGGGCGTCGTCGGGCTCTGCCGCTTCCTCGACCGGCCCCTCGAACAGATCGTGGCGGCCCGGCCGCGCCTGGTGGCCGTCCTCGCCCACGTACGCGACCCCGGCAACGCGGGGACCGTCCTGCGCTGCGCCGACGCGGCGGGGGCCGACGCCGTGGTGCTGACCGACGCGTCCGTGGACGTCTACAACCCGAAGGCCGTGCGCTCCTCGGCCGGCTCGCTCTTCCACCTGCCGGTCGCCGTGGGCGTGCCCGTCGCGGAGGCGCTGCGTCAGCTGGCCGGTGCCGGGGTGCGGGTGCTGGCGGCCGACGGCGCGGGGGAGCGGGACCTGGACGAGGAACTGGACGCGGGACGGATGGCCTCGCCGACGGCCTGGGTCTTCGGCAACGAGGCCTGGGGGCTGCCCGAGGAGACCCGCGCGCTGGCCGACACCGTCGTGCGGGTGCCCCTCCACGGCCGCGCGGAGAGCCTCAATCTCGCCACGGCGGCGGCCGTCTGCCTCTACGCCTCGGCGCGCGCCCAGCGCACCCGGTGACCGCGCGCGGTGACAGACCGCACGGCGAGGGTGCCGCGCGGTAACCCTGAGCTAGTAGGGTGTCGGGCCCCGGGTGCCGGGACGAGGCGTGAAAAGAGGGGCGGTACGGGATGGACGTGAACCCCGACGACCTGCCCGACGGGCTCGTGATCGCCGACGCCGGCGGCGACGTCGTCTGCTTCAACGCGGCGGCGGCCCGCCTCACAGGCCGGGAGCCGGGCGAGGCGCTGGGCAGTCCGCTGCCCGCCGTGCTGCCGCTCGAAGACCTGGACGGGCGCCGCTGGTGGCAGCTGACCGACCCCTACCAGGGCCTTGCCATCAGCAACGGGCACCCCGAGCGGAACCTGCTGCTGCCGGGCGGACACGAGGTGCTCGTCTCGGCGCGGTACGTCCGCGCGCGGGCGCGGGGCCCCGTTCAGCGCGTCGTCGTCACCCTGCGGGGCACCGAGGCGCGGCGGCGCACCGAGCGCAGCCACGCCGAGCTGATCGCCACCGTCGCCCACGAGCTGCGCTCGCCCCTCACCTCCGTCAAGGGCTTCACCGCCACCCTGCTGGCCAAGTGGGAGCGGTTCACCGACGACCAGAAGCGGCTGATGCTCCAGACCGTCGACGCGGACGCGGGCCGCGTCACCCGCCTGATCGCCGAACTGCTGGACATCTCCCGCATCGACTCCGGAAGGCTGGAGGTGCGCCGCCAGCGGCTGGACATCGCCAGGGCCGTACGGCGGCACGTGGGCGCCCACCTCGCGGCGGGCGAGCCCGACTCCCGCTTCACGGTCGACATCGCCGCGGACCTGCCCGACCTGTGGGCCGACCCCGACAAGATCGACCAGGTGCTCGGCAACCTGCTGGAAAACGCGGTGCGGCACGGCGAGGGAACTGTCACCATCGAGGTGCAGCCCGCCTCGTCGCCCCGCGATCCCGGGGAGAAGGCCACGGCCGTCACGGTCAGCGACGAGGGGCCCGGCATCCCGGAGGAGTCCATGAGCCGTGTGTTCACCCGTTTCTGGCGGGGCAGCAGGCGCGGCGGCACGGGCCTGGGCCTCTACATCGTCAAGGGCATCGTCGAGGCGCACGGTGGAGTGATCACCGTCGAGCGGGCGCCCGTGGGCGGCGCCCGGTTCCGATTTACCCTGCCCGTGGGCGCCCCGGCCTTCCTGGCCTGAGCGATCAGCTCCGCTGATCCGCGATCACACGGCGCGCACGGGCCGACCCCGGAACCTGACCCGAGGCCGCTGCTCGGCCTCCGCGTATCTGCCACCAGGCGCGCCCCCGTAGACTCGGGCCCCGGCACGCGAGTCCGGGACGGGGCGCAGCCAGGGGGCACCTCCCAGCGACAGCTGGGAGACAAATCGGAAACCACGGGAAGAGATGTCGGCACCCAACAAGTCGTACGACCCTGTCGAGGTCGAGGCACTGAAACCGGAAGAGATCGACCGGGCCACCGACGAGGCGCTCGCCGCCGTCGCGGCGGCCGGTGATCTGGAGGCACTGCGCGAGGTGAAGGTGGCCCACGCGGGCGACCGCTCTCCGCTGGCGCTGGCCAACCGCGAGATCGGCGCTCTGCCCCCGCACGCGAAGGCCGAGGCCGGCAAGCGTGTCGGGCAGGCGAGAGGCGCGGTCAGCAAGGCGCTCAAGGCCCGCCAGGAAGAGCTGGAGCGGGAGCGCGACGAGCGGGTGCTGGTCGAGGAGGCCGTGGATGTCACGCTGCCCTACGACCGCCGCCCCGCCGGCGCCCGCCACCCGCTGACGACGCTCTCGGAGCGCATCGAGGACGTCTTCGTCGCGATGGGCTACGAGGTGGCCGAGGGCCCCGAGGTCGAGGCCGAGTGGCTGAACTTCGACGCCCTCAACATCGGGCCCGACCACCCGGCCCGCACCATGCAGGACACCTTCTTCGTGCGCGGCCAGGACGGCGCGCCGGCCGAGGAGGACTCCGGCGTCGTGCTGCGCACCCACACCTCGCCGGTGCAGATCCGGTCGCTGCTGGAGCGCGAGCTGCCGGTCTACGTCATCTGCCCGGGCCGCGTGTACCGCACCGACGAGCTGGACGCCACGCACACCCCCGTCTTCGGCCAGGTCGAGCTGCTGGCCATCGACGAGGGTCTGACCATGGCCGACCTGCGGGGCACGCTCGACCACATGGTGCGGGCGCTGTTCGGCGAGGGGCTCGGCACCCGGCTGCGGCCCTCCTACTTCCCCTTCACCGAGCCGTCCGCCGAGATGGACATGGTGTGCTTCGTGTGCCGGGGCGCGTCCGTGGGAGATCCGGACAACCCGTGCCGCACCTGCTCCAGCGAGGGCTGGATCGAGCTGGGCGGCTGCGGCATGGTCAACCCGCGGGTGCTGACGGCCTGCGGCGTCGACCCGGAGAGGTACAGCGGGTTCGCCTTCGGGTTCGGCATCGAGCGGATGCTGATGTTCCGCCACAACGTCGAGGACATGCGAGACATGGTCGAGGGTGACGTGCGCTTCACCCAGCCGTTCGGGATGGAGATCTGATGCGGGCGCCGCTGTCGTGGCTCCGGGAGTACGTCGAGGTACCGGCCTCCGAGTCCGGCCGGGACGTCGCGGCCAGGCTGATCGCGGCCGGTCTCGAGGTCGAGACGGTCGAGCAGACCGGGGCCGGTCTCACCGGTCCGCTGGTGGTGGGCCGGGTGCTGGCCATCGAGGAGCTCACCGGCTTCAAGAAGCCGATCCGCTACTGTCAGGTGGACGTCGGCCGGGGCCCTGAGGACCCGCAGAACATCGTCTGCGGAGCCACCAACTTCGCCGTCGGCGACAACGTCGTCGTCGTGCTCCCGGGCGCCGTGCTGCCCGGCGGGTTCGAGATCAGTGCCCGCAAGACCTACGGTCACGTCTCCGAGGGCATGATCTGCTCCGAGCGCGAGCTGGGCATGGGCGAGGACCACGACGGGATCATGGTGCTGCCGCCCGAGGCCGAGGTGGGTGCCGACGCGATCGAGCTGCTGGAGCTCGTCGACGAGGTGCTCGACATCGCCGTCACCCCCGACCGCGGCTACTGCCTGTCGATGCGCGGCCTGGCCCGCGAGACGGCCACCGCCTACGGGGTGCCGCTGCGCGACCCGGCGCTGCTGGACGTGGCCACGCCCAACGCGGACGGGTACACCGTCAGGGTCGCAGAACCGCTGGGGTGCGACCGGTTCACCGCCCGTACGGTGTCGGGCCTCCGCCCCGGCGCGGTCTCGCCGATCTGGCTCAAGCGAAGGCTTCAGAAGGCCGGCATGCGCCCGGTCTCGCTGCCGGTGGACATCGCCAACTACGTGATGCTGGAGCTGGGTCAGCCGCTGCACACCTACGACCGCCACCGCGTCCAGGGACCGATCGGGGTGCGGCGGGCCCACGGCGGCGAGAAGCTGACCACGCTCGACGGAGTGGCGCGCGTCCTCGACTCCGAGGACCTGGTCATCACCGACGAGCGCGGCCCCATCGGTCTCGCCGGCGTCATGGGCGGCGCCCACACCGAGATCGCCGACGGCGAGGACGGCGGCGAGGCGCAGCGCACCACGGATGTCGTGATCGAGGCCGCGCACTTCGACTCCGTCTCCGTAGCCCGCACCGCGCGCCGCCACAAGCTCTCCTCCGAGGCCTCCCGCCGCTTCGAGCGGGGCGTCGACCCGGAGGCCGCGGCAGCCGCCGCGCAGCGCACCGTCGACCTGCTGGTGCTGCTGGCGGGCGGCACCGTGGAGCCCGGCGTCACCGAGATCCGCACCCCCTCGGGCCCGCACACCATCCGGATGGCCGCCGACCACCCGGACAGGGTCGCGGGTGTCGGCTACGGCCGCGAGACCGTCGTGCGCCGCCTCCAGCAGGTCGGCTGCGACGTCTACGGGGACGTGGGGCCGAGCGCGCTGGAAGGCGGCGAGCGGTCCACCGAGGGCCCCGAGGAGCTGACGGTCACCGTGCCGTCCTGGCGGCCCGACCTGACCGACCCCAACGACCTGGCCGAAGAGGTCATCCGCCTGGAGGGCTACGAGAACCTGCCCGCCACTCTGCCCAGGCCGCTGCCGGGCCGCGGGCTGACCGAGCGGCAGCGGCTGCACCGCCGCGTGGGCCGGGCCCTGGCGGGCGCGGGCTACGTCGAGGCGCTGTCGTACCCGTTCGTCGGCGAAGCCGTCTTCGACCAGCTCGGCCTGGAGCCCGGCGACGCGCGCCGCCGCACCGTCCAGCTGGTCAACCCGCTCTCCGACGAGGAGCCCGGGCTGCGCACCACGCTGCTGCCCGGACTGCTGGGCGCGCTGCGCCGCAACGACGGGCGCGGCAGCCACGACCTGGCGCTGTTCGAGACCGGGCTGGTGTTCCTGCCGACCGGCACCGAGACGGCCGCCGAGCGGCTGCCCGTCACCCAGCGGCCCACCGACGAGCAGGTGGCCGCCCTGGACGGTGCGCTGCCCGAGCAGCCCCGGCACGTGGCGGTCGTCCTGGCGGGCGCCCGCGAGCGGTCCGGCTGGTGGGGCGGGGGCCGCACCGCCGACTGGGCCGACGCCATCGAGGCGGCCCGCACCGTGGCCGCCGAGGCGGGCGCCGAGCTGACGGTGGAGAACAGCCAGTACGTGCCCTGGCATCCGGGCCGGTGCGCCGCGCTGCACGTCGAGATCGACGGCAGCCGGACCCTGGCCGGGCACGCCGGTGAGCTGCACCCGCGCGCGCTGAAGGCGCTCGGGCTGCCGCCGCGCACCTGTGCGATGGAGCTCGACCTCGACCTGGTGGAGCGCGCCGGCGCGGGAGCGCTGCGCGCCCCGCACGTGTCCACGTTCCCGGTGGCCACCCAGGACGTGGCCCTGGTGGTCGACGCCTCGGTGCCGGCCGCCGAGGTGGAGAGCGCGCTGCGCGCGGGCGCCGGTGAGCTGCTGGAGTCGCTGCGGCTGTTCGACGTCTTCACCGGCGAGCAGCTCGGTGCGGGGCGCAAGTCGCTGGCCTACGCGCTGCGCTTCCGGGCCTTCGACCGGACGCTGAAGGCCGAGGAGGCCTCGACGGCGCGGGACGCGGCGGTCGCGGAGGCGGTCGAGCGCACCGGCGCGGTGCTGCGCGGGGCCTGAGAACGGCCCGCCACGGGGGTTGGCGAGGCGGCACGAAGGGGACATCCGCCACCGGCGGGTGTCCCCTTCGCCGTGGCGGATGTCCCCTTGGTCTCGCCTCATCTTTTCGGGTGAGATGACCGGTCGAGTCCCTGGTGGAGGGGCGGGGCTGGTTACGGGTGACGAGGTGGCAGCAGCGAACTCATCATCCCGTCCGGCGGACGCTCCGCTCCGCAGCCTGATCCCTGCACGTATCGACCGGATGCCCTGGTCCGGCTTCCACACGAAGATGATCGCGGCGCTGGGCTGTGCGTGGATCCTCGACGGGCTGGAGATCACGGTCGCCAGCTCGGTCACCTCGATCCTCACCCAGGAGGACACCCTCGGGCTGTCCTCCAGCGAAGCGGGCCTGATCGCGACCGTCTACCTGGTCGGACAGGTGACGGGTGCGCTCTTCTTCGGCCGGATGGCGGACAGGTTCGGGCGCCGGAAGCTCTTCCTGCTCACGTTCGGCGTCTATCTGTTCGGCAGCGGCATGACCGCGCTCACCTACGGACAGGGCCCCGGCTGGGACGGATACCTCTACCTGACCCGCTTCGTCGCCGGCACCGGCATCGGAGGGGAGTACGCCGCCATCAACTCGGCCATCCAGGAGATGATGCCGGCGCGCTTCCGCGGCCGGGTCGACCTGCTGGTCAACGGCACCTACTGGGCGGGCGCCATCGTCGGCACCCTCGCCGAGCTGATGATCCTCGCCTACTTCGACGACACGGTCGCCTGGCGCATCGGCTTCCTGCTCGGCCCCGTGCTCGGCTTCTCCGTGCTGTTCGTACGCCGCCATCTGCCGGAGAGTCCACGCTGGCTGATCATGAACGGGAGGGAAGACGAAGCGGAGGCCGCGATCGGCCGTATCGAGGCGGCGGTGCGCAGCCACGGCAAGAAGCTGCCGCCGGTCGACGAGAAGGACGCCATCGAGATCAGCGAGTCGGCACACAGCACCTACGTGACGCTGCTGCGGGTGCTCTTCAGGGAGTACCCCAAGCGCGCCGTGCTGGCCTCGACCCTGATGATCACCCAGTCGTTCCTCTACAACGCGATCTTCTTCACCTACACGCTGGTGCTCACCACGTTCTACGGGGTCTCCGCCGAGAGCGCCCCGATGTACCTGCTGGCCTTCGCCGCCGGCAACCTGCTCGGCCCCATCGTGCTGGGCCCCCTCTTCGACATCGTCGGCCGCCGCTGGCTGATCGCCGGCACCTACCTCTTCTCCGGGTGCGCGCTGGCGGTGACCGCCTCCCTGTTCGCGGCGAACGTCCTGACGGCGACCACGCAGACCGTCGCCTGGTGCGTGATCTTCTTCTTCGCCTCGGCCGGCGCGTCCTCGGGCTACCTGACGGCCGGTGAGATCTTCCCGCTGGAGGTCCGCGGCAAGGCCATCGCGCTCTTCTTCGCCATCGGCCAGGCCGCGGGGGCGACAGGCCCTTACCTGTACGGCTGGCTGATCGGCGACGGCAGCGACCGCGGCAGGCTCTACGTCGGTTTCCTCGTCGGCGCGATCATCATGGTCATCGGTGGGCTGGCCGAGACCTTCCTCGGCGTGGACGCCGAACGCAAACCGCTGGAGTCGGTCGCCAAGCCCCTCTCCGTCGTGCGCACCTCGGTCGGCGCGGCGCGCAGGCGGACGGTGCGGAAGCTGCGCAAGCCGGGCGCACCGCCGGGCGCGGGGGCGCCGCCGGGCGGGGAGCAGCCGCCGAGCGGAGCGCCGGGGGC
>NZ_JASKYT010000284.1:0-9611 GCF_041028275.1 Streptomyces sp. PU-14G | reverse complement strand
GGTGGCGGGGTCGGAGGTGGTGGTACCGGGGGCTGGGGTGTTCTCGGTCATGTCCGCATCCTCGAACCCTGCCGCTGGCGTCAAGGTCAAGTCCCCAGCACGGCGGTGGGCCTCGGCGGCGATCTTCTGCGACGAATCACCCGGAATATACGCGCACTGTGCTACAACCCCCACCGCACTCTCCGCACTTCTCGCGAGGAAGTGAGCAGATGGCCACGCAGCGTACTCATATGCCTTAAGGTCTGGTGGATGTCGGCGCCTCACCACAAACGTGGCGGTTCTGTGCGCTGTGTGGGGGTTCCGCGTACCTGGGGGGGGTTCATGCGGCGCGACTCTGCGTTTGTGTCCGAGGTGGGGGAGCCGGCCGAGCCGGAGCCCGGCAGAGGGGCCGGAGACGTACCGGCACCGCTCGGCGGCGTTCGGGTAAGCGGCATACGCGCCGGTGACGCACCGGTCGAGGACGTGCGCACCAGGGAAGACCTATGGCCGAGCGCAGGCGTGCGAACGAGCGTAGACGCGCGGACGAACGCAGGCGTGCGGTCGGGCGCAGACGCGCGACCGAGCACAGGCGCGCGGGTCGGCGCAGACGCGCGACCGGGCACAGGCGTGCGGTCGGGCGCAGACGCGCGACCGGGCACAGGCGTGCGGTCGGGCGCAGACGCGCGGACGAGCACAGGCGTGCGGTCGGGCACAGACGCGCGGACGAGCACAGGCGTGCGGTCGGGCACAGACGCACGGACGAGCACAGGCGTGCGGGCCGGCGGCGGGCCGACCGGTGCCGTAGCTGCCGCAGACGTACCGGCCAGCCGGGAGAAGTCCGGCTGGTACCGGCCCGTCGCGCTCGCGACCGACGCCGCCGGGGGCGCCCTGCCCGTGGCGCTGCTCTTCCACCAGGCAGGGCAACCGCACACGGCCGCCGCGACGGTGACGGTCGGCATGTGCTGGCTGGGCGTACTCGCCGCCCACCAGCGGTACGGCCGACGGTGGCTGGGCGAGACCAGGGGACTGCTGGCGACGGTGCACGACTGGCTCACGCTCGTCGGAGTCCTCGCCGTCGCCCGGGTGGTGACCGGTGAGAGCTCTCCGCCCGCGGTCGCCCTGGTGGCGCTGACGCCCGCACCGCTGCTCACCGCGGCGTGCCGCTCGGTGACACACCGGCACCTGACGGCCCAGCGCCGCCAGGCACACGCCGTGCGGCGCGCGCTGCTCGTCGGCGAAGGCGGCGCCGTGGACCGGGTGGTGGAGCAGTTGGCCAGCCGCACGGACCATCCCTACGTCGTCATCGGCGCCGTGCCGGTCGGCGCAGCGGCACCCCGCAGTGGTGTGCCCGAGGCCGGGCAGTTGGAAGCCGCGCCGCCCGGGGACGGCGGGGACGGCAGCGCCGCGGACGGTGCGGCCGTGCTGGCAGCCGCCCGACTGCACCGGGCCGAGACGGTACTGGTGGTGCCGGGGGCGCTGCTGTGCGGCGAGCGGTTGCGCACGCTGACGTGGGCGGTGCAGGACGCGGGGCTGCCGTTGGTCATCGCCTCGGGGCTGGCCGAAGTGGCGCTGCGCCGGGTGCGCCCGTCCACCGCGGCGGGGCTTCATCTGCTGCACGTCGACCCTCCGGTGCGGCGCGGCCCGCAGCTCGCGCTCAAGTCCGCGCTCGACCGGGTGGGTGCCGCGCTCGGACTGGTGCTGCTGGCCCCGCTGTTCGCGCTCGTGGCGCTGGCCGTACGGCTCGACTCCCCCGGGCCCGCGCTCTACCGGCAGACCCGCGTCGGCCATCGCGGCACTCCGTTCACCATGTGGAAGTTCCGCTCCATGTCCGTCGGCGCCGATCGCCTGCGACCGCAGCTCGCCGCCGCCAACGAGGTGGACGGGCCGCTGTTCAAGATGCGGGCCGACCCGCGCGTCACCCGCGTCGGCCGGGTGCTGCGGCGCACGTCGCTGGACGAGCTGCCGCAGTTGGTGAACGTGGTGCGCGGTGAGATGTCGCTCGTGGGCCCGCGGCCTCCGCTGCCGGAGGAGGTGGCGGACTACGGGACGACGGCGCTGCGGCGGCTGGCGGTGCGGCCCGGACTGACCGGGCCGTGGCAGGTGAGCGGCCGGTCGGACCTCTCGTGGGACGAAAGCCTGGCGCTGGACCTGCGCTACGCGGACAACTGGTCGCTGACGACGGATCTGGACCTGCTGGCCCGCACCGTGCGGGCCGTGGTGGACGGAAGAGGCGCATACTGAATGGACCCGCGCACCCGCAAAACGTTACGCACCCGCCAAGCCTTCCTCACCCACGAGCCGTCACGCGCCCGCCGTGGCCCCCGGCCGTCCGACCCGGCCGGACGCCTCCGACTCCTGCCACCACTCGTACGTCGCGCGGATGCCCTCCCGCAGCGGCACCCGCGGCCGGAACCCGAGCGCGAACAGGCGGCTGACGTCGAGAAGTTTGCGCGGGGTGCCGTCAGGGCGGTCCGTGTCCCAGGTGAGGCGCCCGCCGTAGCCGACCACGTCGCGCACCGTCTCGGCGAGCGCGGCGATGGTCAGGTCCCGCCCGCAGCCGACGTTGACCGGCGCGGGACCGTCGTACTCCCGCAGCAGCAGCACGCAGGCCCGCGCCAGGTCGTCGACGTGCAGGAACTCGCGGCGCGGCGTGCCGCTGCCCCACAGCACCACCTCCGGCGCAGCGTCCCGCTTCGCCTCGTGGAAACGGCGCACGAGAGCGGGCAGCACGTGCGAGGTCTCCAGGTCGAAGTTGTCACCCGGCCCGTACAGGTTGGTCGGCATCGCGCTGATGTAGGCGGCGCCGTACTGCTCACGGTAGGCGCGGACCTGGGTGATGCCCGCGATCTTGGCCAGGGCGTACGGCTCGTTCGTCGGCTCCAGGGCGCCGGTGAGCAGGGCGTCCTCGGTGATCGGTTGCGGCGCGTGCTTGGGGTAGATGCAGGACGAGCCCAGGAAGAGCAGCCGGGGGACGCCTGCGGCGTGCGCGCCCGCGATGACGCTGAGCTGGATGCGCAGGTTGTCCTCCAGGAACGGCACCGGCTGCGTCTTGTTGGCCATGATCCCGCCGACCTTGGCGGCCGCCAGCACCACCGCGTGCGGGCGCACCTCGCGCAGCCAGCGCTCGGTGCCGGGCGCGTCGCGCAGGTCCAGAGCGGCTCGGTCGCGGGTCAGCACCTCGAAGCCGTCGGCCGCCAGTCGGCGGGCCACGGCGGAGCCGACCAGCCCGCGATGGCCGGCGACGACCACGCGGGCGTGGGGCGGCAGCAGCGACTCGGACCCGGCCACGGCTTCCCGACCGGGGACGACGTCCCCATCGCTGACGGTCTCCCGACCGGCGACGACGTCCCCACCGCTGACGGTCTCCCGACCGGCGACGACGTCCCCACCGCTGACGGTCTCCCGACCGGCGGCGGAGCCCCGACCGGCGGCCGGCTCCGGGCCGTTGAGGGCGTCGGGACCGGCAGGCGGGGAGGGGAGGTGCGCGGGCGTCGTGCGCGGCGTCGGCGTCATGGTGCCGGATTGTGCCACCCCAAAGCCGCACACGGACAGATAAACGGCAAAGAGTACGGAAACCGCGTACGGGATGAGACCGTCATCCGGGGGCCGGCCGTGAACACGGCCGATCTGTTCACCATCACGGACACACACCACTGAGGGCGGCGCCACATGGGCACGAGCGCGGGCAAGAGCGCACTGATCACCGGCATCACCGGCCAGGACGGCTCGTACCTGACCGAGCTGCTGCTGGAGAAGGGCTACACGGTGCACGGCCTGCTCCGCCGTTCCTCCTCCTTCAACACCGGCCGCATCGACCACCTGTACGAGGACCCGCACGACGAGGGCCGCTCCCTCGTCCTCCACCACGCCGACCTCGCCGACGGTGTCGCCCTCGTCAACCTCCTGCGCGATCTGCGCCCGGACGAGGTCTACAACCTCGGCGCCCAGTCCCACGTGCGCGTCTCCTTCGACTCGCCGCTCTACACCGGCGACGTCACCGCCATGGGGACCCTGCGGCTGCTGGAGGCGATACGGGCCAGCGGTATCGACACCCGCATCTACCAGGCCTCCTCCTCCGAGATGTTCGGCGCGGCCCCTCCCCCGCAGAACGAGGCGACGCCGTTCCACCCGCGCAGCCCGTACGGCTGCGCGAAGGTCTTCGGGTACTGGGCGACGGTCAACTACCGCGAGGCGTACGACCTGTTCGCGGTCAACGGCATCCTCTTCAACCACGAGTCCCCGCGCCGCGGCGAGACCTTCGTGACCCGCAAGATCACCCGAGCGGTCGCCCGGATCAGGGCCGGGCTGCAAGGCCACCTCTACCTCGGCAACCTCGACGCGGTGCGGGACTGGGGGTACGCGCCCGAGTACGTCGAGGCCATGTGGCTGATGCTGCAGGCCGACCGGCCGGACGACTACGTGGTGGCCACCGGTGCCGCCACCACCGTGCGGGCCTTCCTGGAGGAGGCCTTTCTCGCCGGGGGGCTCGACTGGCGCGAGCACGTGCGGTTCGACGCCGCCTACGAGCGGCCCAGCGAGGTGGACGCGCTCGTCGGTGATGCCGGGAAGGCTCAGGACCTGCTCGGGTGGAAGCCGCGCGTCCTGTGGGCGGAGCTGGCACGCGTCATGGTCGAGGCCGACATCGCGGCGCTGGAGGCGGAGTTGTCGGGTGAGGCGGTGCGCGTCGACCGCCGCTGACGCCGTGTCCGTTACATGCACCAACCAGAGCAATTGGGGAGCACAGTGAGACGACCGAGGACCCCTCGCAAGGCGGGGGCGCACAAGGCGGCGGTGGCCGCGACCGTGCTGGCGGTGGCGGCGGCCACGACAGCGGTGCCCGCCCTCACCGAGCGGGGCGCCCACAAGGCGGCGGCCCTCACACCGCCGGTGGCGATGACCGCGGACACCTTACCGACGTGGCAGACGAACGGCGTGGTGTGGGCGATGGCCCAGTCGAACGGCACGGTCTTCGCGGGCGGCACCTTCTCGGCGATCCGTCCGCCGGGCGCGGCGCCCGGCGCGAAGGAGCGCGAGGCCGTCAACTTCGCGGCGTTCGACGCGGCGACCGGAGAGCCGACGGACTGCCGCCTGAACTTCACGGTGGGCAGCGGCACGGCCACCGTACGGGCGCTGACGGTCTCGCCGGACGGCAAGACCCTGTACGCGGGCGGCAACTTCGCCGCCGTCAACGGGACGAACGCCAGCCGGGTGGCCGCCATCGACCTGCCCTCCTGCACGGTCAGGTCCGGCTTCCAGCTGACGGTCTCAGCGCCGGTGCACGCGCTGGCCGCCACGGACGACACCGTCTATCTCGGCGGTGACTTCACCACGGTGGAGGGACAGAAGCGCGCCAAGTTCGCGGCGGTCGGCACCGATGGGAAGGTGAAGTCCTGGAAGGCGGACGCGGACAAGACGGGCCGCGCGGTGGAGGTCACGCCGGACGGGAAGCACGTGGTGCTGGGCGGCGACTTCGAACGGGTACGCGGAGCCGACTCGCACGCGCTGGCGGTCGTGGACGCCTCGTCGGGCGCGCTGAAGAAGGGCTACCCGAACCGGTTCGTGCCCCGCAACAGCGTGGTCAAGGGCCTCTACGTGGACGAGACCGGGATCTACACCGGCAACGAGGGCACGGGCGGCGGCGTCTTCGACGGCCGGATCGCGCTCGACCTGGACGACTTCGAGCAGCGCTGGCGCGACACCTGCCTGGGCGCCACCCAGGATGTGACCGTCTACAAGGACGTGCTCTACAGCAGCTCCCACGCGCACAACTGCCAGAGCATGGGCCAGTTCCCCGAGCTGCATGAGCGGCAGCACCTGCTGGCGCAGTCGGTCGACGATCCGACCCCGCTGCTGTCGTGGTTCCCCGACACGGACGACGGACCGCTGAACGTGGAGCAGGTCGGACCGCGCGCCATGGTGGTCTCCTCCGGCGGCGGCAAGGACTACATGTGGGTGGGCGGGGCGTTCTCGCGCATCACCAGTGACGGCAACAGGCCGCAGCAGGGGCTGGTGCGCTTCGCGAACGGCCCGGACACCGGGGCGCCCACCGTGCCCGACGGGGTGAAGGCCGCCAACACCACCAAGGGCGTGCGGGTCAGCTGGCCGGCGAGCACCGACCTGGACGACCGGAAGCTGACCTACCGCGTCTACCGCAACGGCGGCGACGAGCCTGTGGGCACGGTCACGGCCGACTCCACGTTCTGGGAGCGGCCCACGGTCAGCTTCACCGACACCTCGGCCAAGCCGGGCACCGACTACTCCTACCGGGTCACGGCGAGCGACGCGGGCGGCACCAACACCAGCGCCCGCTCCGAGGCCGCCACGGTGACGACGCCGGGCACGCCGACGGAGACGACGGTGGAGCGGGAGGCGACGGCCGACGCGTACGTGAACGGGGCGGCCCGGAACGCCACCTACGGCACACACCAGCAGCTCGCGGTGCGCGGCTCGTCGCCGTACGCCAGCTATGTGCGCTTCGACGTGCCGTCCGCGCCCAGCGGGATGGAGCTGGAGGAGGCCACGCTGACGGTCACGACCAGCAGTGAGCCGAGCGCGGCCACCGGCGACACCGTCGAGGTCGCAGAGGTGACCGGTGCCTGGTCGGAGAAGGAGGTGACCTGGGCGAAGCGTCCCGCCGTGGGCGAGACGCCGCTGGGCGGCCTCGACGGCGCGGCCGACGTCCGCACGGACTACGACGTGCCGTTGGACGCGCGCGCGGTCCGCAACGCGGCGGGCGACACCCTCGACCTGGCCCTGACCTCCTCCGGCAGCGACAGCCTGTGGCTGTGGGCCCGCGAGTCGGGCGGAACGGGCCCCAAGCTCACGCTGATCTACAGGAAGCCGTGAGCACCGTCAAGGCCGCACGTGCCGCGGCGGCCGTCCTGGTGGCGGCCGTCCTGGCGCTGACGGCCGGATGCGAAGGCGGCGGCACCAGCCGGCAGCAGGGCGGCGACGAGGGCACCGGCCACGCGGGCCGCCCCAGCGCCGGTGCGGCGGCCTCGCCCGGCGCGAGCGCGTCCCCCGGCGGGGGCGCGTCCGCCGGCGGGAAGGGGGACAAGGGCACGTCCGGCGGCGAGACCGCCGCGAAGGTGCCCCGTTCCCGGCTGACCCCCGCCACCGGGTCGTTCACCAAGAAGGAGAAGGACTACCTGGTCGACCGGGTGCCCCAGGGAATGGAGCCCGCAGCCGTGCTGGAGGCGGGCAGGACCGCCTGCGCGCGGATCGCCACGACGGCCGAGAGCAGCGAGAAGGACGCGGTCAGCGCCCTGAAGGCGGGCGAGATCGACCAGGCCGAGCCCGCGATCAGGCACCTGTGCCCGAAGTTCGCCCCGCTGCTGGAGGCGGCGGGCAAGAAGTGACCGCCCGCGCCCCCAGGAGACCGACCACCGTGGAAAGTACCGCTGTGGAAAGAACCGCCGTGGAGGAAGCCGCCGTGGAGAGAAGTGCCGTGGAGGAAGCCGCCGTGGACAAGCTGCCCGTCGTCGTCGCGATACCGACCAGGAACGAGGCCCGGAACATCGCGGGCACCGTGCGGTCCGTGATCGACCACTTCGCGCACGTCGTCGTGGTCGACTCCGACAGCACCGACGACACCCGCGCCCTCGCCAAGGCCGAGGGCGCCGAAGTGGTGCCCTACACCTGGGACGGCGGCTACCCGAAGAAGAAGCAGTGGTGCCTGGACCACGTCCACCCCGAGGTCGACTGGGTGCTCTTCCTCGACGGCGACGAGACGCCGAGCCCGGAACTCCTGCGCGAGATCCGGCACGTCCTCACCCCGCCGCCGGGCCGCACCGTGCGCCCTGCCGCGTTCGACATCCCACTGGGCTACTGGTTCGCCGGGCGCCGGCTGCGGCACGGGTACACGATCGTCAAGCGCGTGCTGCTGGACCGCACCCGCTGCCGCTTCCCCGAGCCCGACGACCTCGCCGCCCCCGGCATGGGCGAACAGGAGGGCCACTACCAGCCGCTGGCCGAACCCACCGTCCGGCTCACCGCGCCCCTCGAACACCGGGACCTCGACCCGGTGCGGACCTGGTTCGAGCGGCACAACCGCTACTCGGACTGGGAAGCATGGCTGGAGTCGCACCCGCACGTGCGGGAACAGATCCGGCAGGCCAAGACCCGCCAGGGCCGCCTCTTCCACCGGGCCCCGCTCAAGCCGCTGGTGTCCTTCGCCTACGCCTATGTCTACCGGCGCGGCTTCCTCGACGGCCGCGCCGGGCTCGACTACGCGCTCGCGATGAGCTTCTACCGGTGGCAGATCGGACTCAAGGCACGCGAGGCCGACGACCCGCAAGACGGCGGTGCCGGTGCGCGGGGGCAGCACTGACCCGCTCGCACGCCGTCGCGTACACCCCGCGCAGCGTCTCCACGACCGCGCCCAGGGTGAAGCTGTCGCGGGCCAGCCGCCACGCCGCGCGCGAGGCGGCCTCGCCCGCCGCCGGGTCCAGCAGCTCCAGCACGGCACGGCCCACCCGGGCCCCGTTCTCCGCGGCGTCCGGCCCGTCCGGTGCGCTGTCCACCAGGCGGCCCGCGCCGGCCGCCGCCACATCGGGCGCCAGCCCGCTGGTGCGGGTCACCACGACGGGCAGCCCCACCGACAGCGCCTCCAGCACCGACACGGAGAACGCGTCCTTGACGGAGGGCAGCACGAACACGTCGCTGGCGCGGAGCCGTTCGATGACGCCCGCGTGGTCCAGCGCGCCGACGTACTCCAGGGCGTGGCCCACGCCCAGCGCGTCGGCCAGCGCCAGCAACTCGCCCACCAGCGCCCCCGTGTCGGGGCCCGCGAGGACGAAGCGGGCGTCGGGATGTTTCGCCAGCACCGTCGGCATCGCCCCGACGAAGTCCTGTGGCCGCTTGCCCTCCTGCACCCGCGCGCAGTACAGCACCGTCGGCGGGCGCCCGCCCGTCGGCTGGGGGCGCGGCGGCTGCGGTGCCACCCCGTTGACGAGGCGGTGCGCGGGCCCCATCGGTGCCGGGGCCACCACCGCTTCGGTCAACTCCCGCTCGGTGTCCGTCAGGTGGAGCACGGCGTCGGCCTGCCGGAGCACCCAGCGCAGGCCCAGCACGTCCACGGCTTTCGCCACCCGCTTCTCGGTCGGGTCGATCATGCCGTGTGTCTGCAACACCAGCGGGCGGCCCATGCGGGCTGCCATCATCGCCACGGGAAGCGTGACCAGATCGCGCATCAGGTGGACGTGCACCACGTCCGCCGAGCGGAGCAGGCGGGGGGCCGCCGCGAGCAGAGCGGGGGATGTGATGCCGCTGACCTCGAACCGGGGCAGCACGTGCCGGGCCCGGAAGAGCCGGGCGGGCACGCCGTCCACCGTGCGGGGCGGATCGCCCGGTGGGAAACCGTCCGCCAGGGCGACCAGGGCCGCGCTGTCGCCTCTCTCCCGTAAGCCCCGGCACAGGTTGAGGGCCACGCGCGTGGGCCCTCCGAAGTCGTGTGTGGGCGTGTGCAGCGTCACGACGTGCAGCGCTTTCATCGGTGTCCCCTCCCTCAGCACTGGCAGGCATATTAGCGGCTTTGCCCCTGCTTGCCCCGCCCTTTCCCGTTTCTTCCCAGCGTCCTGGCGGAGGCGGTGAGCATGAGCGCGCGCACCGGCACCACAGCCCCACCAGACCTC
>NZ_JASKYT010000283.1:0-9274 GCF_041028275.1 Streptomyces sp. PU-14G | reverse complement strand
GCCGCATCCCCCGCCCTCCTTTCCGCTGCCGTCCCCCTCGGGGATCACCATCACGATCCTCGACCCGGACCCCTACATGACGTACCAGCCGTTCCTGCCGGAGGCCGCCGCGGGATCGATCTCGCCGCGTCACGTCGTCGTCCCGCTGCGCCGCGTCCTGCCGCGCTGCCAGGTCATCGTCGGTGAGGCCCGCAGCATCGACCACGAGCGCCGGGTCGCGCACATCACCACCCTCGCCACCGCGGAGGCCGACGCCGCACGTGCCGCCCAGTCGGGCCCGGGGCCCCGACGTGAGCCGTCGACCCTCGAACTCCCCTACACCGAACTGGTGCTGGCACCCGGCTCGGTCTCCCGGACTCTCCCGGTGCCGGGTCTGGCCGAGCACGGCATCGGGTTCAAGACGGTCGAGGAGGCCATCGGGCTGCGCAACCACGTGCTCGAACAGCTCGACATCGCCTCCTCCACCCGCGACCCGGGCGTCCGCGACGCGGCCCTCACCTTCGTCTTCGTCGGCGGGGGTTACGCGGGGGTGGAGGCGCTGGCGGAGCTGGAGGACATGGCCCGCTACGCCTGCCGCTACTACCACAACATCGAGGCCGACGACCTGCGCTTCCTCCTGGTGGAGGCCAGTGACCGGATCCTGCCCGAGGTCGGCGAGGAGATGGGCGGATACGCGCTGCGCGAGCTGCGCGCCCGGAACGTCGACGTCCGTCTCGGCACGCGCCTGGACTCCTGCGAGGGACGGATCGCCGCCCTCAGCGACGGCTCCCGCCACCCCACGCGCACCCTGGTGTGGACGGCGGGCGTCAAACCGCACCCCCTACTGGCCCGTACCGGCCTCCCCCTCACCTCCCGCGGCAGGCTCCAGTGCGAGACGACGCTCCGCGTCACGGGTACGGAGCATGCCTGGGCGGCGGGTGACGCGGCAGCCGTACCCGACCTGACGGCGATGGACGACATCGGCGGGACGGCGCACAGCGGCGACTCTGCTTCGAGACGCAACGATGCCGCCGGGCCGGTGCGCAACGACGCCGCCGGGCCGGTGCGCAGTGGTGACGCCGCGAGCGCGTCGCACGGGGGAGGAGACCGGGGTGGTGCCGAACCGCCCCTCTGCGCCCCCAACGCCCAGCACGCCGTGCGCCAGGCACGCTGCCTCGCCGACAACGTCGCGGCGGTGCTCGAAGGGGCGGAGCCCACCCCGTACCGGCACGCGTATGCCGGCTCCGTCGCCTCCCTCGGGCTGCACAAGGGCGTCGCGCACGTGTACGGACGGAAGTTCAAGGGCTACCCTGCCTGGTTCATGCACCGCGCGTACCACCTCAGCCGCGTGCCGACCTTCAACAGAAAGGCCCGCGTGCTGGCCGAATGGGTGCTCTCCGGGCTGTTCAAACGGGAGATCGTCTCGTTGGGCTCCCTTGAGCACCCCCGTGCCGAGTTCGAGATGGCGGCAGGCACCGTACGGCGTCCCGACACGGACTGACCTCGCCGGGTAGCTGACCTGCCGCCGCGTCGGCAAGTGGCCGCCGCACAGCGGCGTCTGACGAATGTCGGCGCGGTGCGCCACACTGGACGTGTGACCATGGGTGGGCCCGCGTCTGCGAAGAGTGATCCTTGAGCGGCCCCCGAGCGACCCGAGCGAACACCGCGAACCACATGAGGAATCGGACGACGTGAACTTCACGCGCTGGAGCGCCCGACTGCCCGGCACACAGCGGCGGACCGCCGCCGCCCAGGCCGCGATAAAGGCGCGAGCGCAGTCGTCCGGCCCCGCTCACGTCGACCGTTCCGGCGGCGGCAGTGAGGGAGACGGCGAAAGCAACGGCGACGAGGGCGCCGGCGGCTGCACCGACTCCCACGTGGCCACACATCCGCACGCGGCGGACAGGGAGCCGGATCCGGACACGAGCCCGCAAGCGGGCAACAGCGCCCGTGCGGACGTCAACGCGCGCCCGCACGCGCAGGGAAACCTGGACAGGCGGACGAGCACGGACACGGACACGCAGACGCAGACGGACACGGACACGCAGACGGACACGGACTCGCAGGTGGACGCGGGCTCGCGGGCGGCCCCGGACTCGCGGGCGGACGCGGAAGCGTACGCGCACGGAGGGCGCCCGCCCGTGCCGTCAGCCCACGCGGACGCGCCCACCGTCCCCGGCGCCCGTGGCCGCCCCCGCTCCGAGACGGATCCGCCCCACGGCAAGGGAGACACGGCAAGGTCGGGAGCCAGGAGCGGCGCACGACCGCCACGGCAGCGCGGTGGCATCGACGCCCTGCCCGTGCACGACCTGCTGGGCCAGGTCCCCGCGTTGGTCGCCATCGTCCACGGGCCCGAGCACCGCATCGCGTTCGTCAACGACGCCTATACCCGGGTCTTCGGCCCGCGCCCCACCGGGGCAGCGGCTCGCGAGGCGCTGCCCGAACTGGTGGAGCTCGGTCTGCTCCCGCTGATGGACCAGGTGCGCCGCAGCGGCACGCCCCGTACGGTCAAGTCCCGCAGGGTGCAGGAGCGTCAGACGGAGACGATGTCCGGCGGCCCGCTGGGAGGCTCCGGCGTTTCCAAGGGAGGCCCGGGCGTCCCGAAGGGAGCCACGGATGGTCGTGCAAAGGGGACCACGGATGGTCGTGCCAAGGGAGCCGCGGACGGTGGTGCCAAGGGAGCCACGCGTCCGGAACCCAGGCGCCGTACGGGCCATTACTACACGTTCACCTGCACACCCATCACCACGTCGGACGACAGCGGGGTGTTGATCTTCGCCGCCGAGGTGACCGACCAGGTAGAGGCCGTCGAACGGCTGCGCGCCAGCGAGCGCCGCCAGCGAGAGGCCGCCGTCACGCTGCAGCGGAGCCTGCTCCCCCAGGAGCTGGAACAGCCCGACGACCTGCGGGTGGCGGCCACGTACCAGCCGGGCGGCACGGACGCTGCCGTCGGAGGCGACTGGTACGACGTGATCACGCTGGGCGCCGGTCGCACAGCGCTGGTCATCGGCGATGTCATGGGGCGCGGTGTCCGGGCTGCCGCCGTCATGGGCCAGCTCCGTACAGCTGTGCGGGCCTACGCCCGGTTGGACCTGCCGCCGCACGAGGTGTTGCAACTTCTCGACGACCTCGCCGCCGAAATCGACGCCACCCAGATCGCCACCTGCGTCTACGCGGTCCACGATCCCAGCGAGGGCCATCTGAGCTACGCGTCCGCCGGCCACGTGCCCGTCCTCGTACGAGACCCCGACGGCACCGTCCGGAGCGCCACCGACCACACAGGGCCGCCCCTGGGCACGGGTGGCTGGCTGCACACCTCCGGCAGCGTGCCGCTGCCGCCGGGCGCGGCAGCCGTCTTGTACACCGACGGGCTGATCGAACGCAGGGACGCCGACATCGACGAGGGCGTGGCCGCGCTGGAAGCCGCGTTCGCCGGCGCGACCGGCTCCCCCGACATCGTCTGCGACCGGCTGCTGCGCGCCCTGGGGATCACCGAGGACCACGACGACGACGTGGCCGTTCTCGTCTGCCAGCACCCTGAGCGCACCGGCACGGACGCCGAGCTGTTCCACAACGCGGCGCTGGACCTGCTCGGCGGCACGGAGGCCGCCCCGCGCGCCCGCGCCTTCGCGTCGGGCGTGCTGGCCTCCTGGCGTTTTCCGGTGGAGCTCCGCG
Source organism: Streptomyces sp. PU-14G (assembly GCF_041028275.1). Classification (NCBI taxonomy): domain Bacteria; kingdom Bacillati; phylum Actinomycetota; class Actinomycetes; order Kitasatosporales; family Streptomycetaceae; genus Streptomyces; species Streptomyces sp. PU-14G. Next base: position 5,620 of record NZ_JASKYT010000283.1, on the reverse strand, counting down.
ACCTGGGCGTGCTGGCCGCCAGCGAACTCGTCGCCAACTCGCTGCAACACGGCACCCCGCCCATGCGGCTGCGCCTCCGCCGCACCGACCGCCGTCTGATCGTCGAGGTCACCGACGGGGACGATCACCTGCCGCGGCGCCGCCGTGCCGAACCGGGCGACGAGTCGGGACGGGGGATCTCGATCGTCGCGACGATCGCGTCCTCGTGGGGCTGCCGCAGAACGCCCGGGGGCGGCAAATCGGTGTGGTGCGAATTCGCTCTTCCGAGCGCATAGTCGGCCGGGAACGAGTCCCGCCCCCTCCGTTCGGGAAGGGGCGGGCCGGGCGGGTGGCGGGACGGCCGCAGAGACAGCTCCCGGAGCACGGTCACGCTCCCGGAGCACGGTCACGCGACGCTGGGCACCCGCTCCCCCGCACCACCGGACGGCGCCTCGTCCTCCGACGGCACGGCGTCCTCCGACGGCACGGCGCCCTCGGACAGCACCGCAGGCTCGGGTGACACAGCGCTCTCGGACGACGTCGCAGCCGCGGCCTCCGGCGCCCCCACGCCGCTGCCGGAACGGGAGCCGCCGCGCGCCACGACGACCGAACCCGGCCGGTCGACCCGCTCGGGCAGCCTCCGGCCCAGCAGGAAGGCGAGTGAGACGACGGCGAGGCAGCACAGCACCAGCATGACGATGTACGTCGACCACGCGCCGGCTGCGGCCATCGCTCCGCCCACGGCGGGCCCGATGGCGAGAGCGAGCTGCTTGACCAGGGCGAAAGCCGAGTTGTACTGGCCCACGAGCCGCGCGGGCGCCAGGTCCGCGACCATCGGGGCCACCGTCGGCGAGAGCATCGTCTCGCCGACGCCGAACAGCGCGTACGTACCGATGAGGAGCGCGGTCGCCACGGCCTGCGCCCCGTGCACGAGCCCGGACGCCCCGGCGGCCAACCACGCGACGGTCCAGATGACACCCACCAGGGCGACCACCCGGCTGCGCCTGCGCCCGTCCACCAGCCGCAGCACCACGAACTGCGCGAGCACGATCATCGCCGTGTTCGCCGCCAACGCCGTCCCCAGGGTCGCGGTGGAGATGTGGGTGACCTCGACGGCGTACGCGGACAGCCCCGACTCGAACTGCCCGTAGCACGCGAAGAAGATCACGAAGCCCAGGACGCCGAGCAGCACCATCGGACGGTCGCGCAGCAGCACGCCCCACCCGGAACCCCGCGCGGCACCGGAGGCGGGGCCCGCACCGGAACCGCCCGCCACCTCGACGGGCCGCGCCACCCTGACCGTCACCAGGACGGCGAGCAGGACGAGGAACATCACCGCCTCGATGGAGAACAGCAGGGTGAAGCTCGCGGGGTCGTGCTCGTTCACGAGCATGCCGCCGAGCAGCCCGCCGACGCCCAGCCCGAGGTTGTTGAGGAAGAACTGGGTGGCGAAGGCCCGTGAACGCGTACCGGGGGTCGAGCACCAGACGATCATCGTCGCGAGCGCCGGCTGGAGTACGGCGATGCCTGCGCCCATCACGGCCGAGGCGGCCAGCACGGCGGGCGCGGTGGTCGACAGCCCGAACCCCAGCGCACCGAGTGCGGCCGAGACCGCACCGATGACGACCATGACGAGCGGTCCGCTCCGGTCGATCACGCGGCCTGTGAAGGGCAGCACGACCAGCGCCGCTGCGGCGAACGCGGCGAGCACCGCACCTGCGGTGCCGTCACCGAGATCACGCACCCGCGCGACGTACACGAAGAGGAACGGCACCGTGAAGCCGTTGCCGAAAGCTGCCAGCGCGTTACCGAGCTGGATCCGCCGCAGCGCGGCGGCCATCGCCGTGGTCACACTCACCTGCCTAGATCGAGAAGTAGGGATGGAGGGGAAGACGGGCGCCGAACCCGAAGAGTTCGAAGCTAAAGTTCGATACTAAAGAATACACAGGGCAACCGTTTAGGGCGAACGAGTTGCCATGGGATACTGACCACATGCCGGACCGACAACCGACCCTCGACGAGCAGATCGCGATCTACCAGCGCGAGTACCGCGACCTCGACCCCCAGGTCGAGAAGGTGGTCAACGCGCTGAGCCGGCTGGACCGCCGGATGAACGTCGCCTACGGCCGCCAGCTCGCCACCCTCGGCCTCAGCAGCCCGGAGTGGGAGGTGCTCAAGGAGCTCGTCATGGCCGGCAGCCCCTACCAACTGTGGCCCGGCACCATCGCCAAGCGCCTCGGCCTCACCCCGGCGGCCATGACCCACCGCATCGACCGCATGTTCGGCCAGGACCTGGTCACCCGCGAGCGCGACCCAGACAACCGCGTCCGCGTCATCATCGGTCTCACCGACACCGGCCGCGAGAAGTGGCTGGAGGTCATGCGCAAGGCCTCGGTCTTCGAGGAGGACCTCCTTCAGGACCTCTCCACGACAGAGCGCACCCAGCTGGGCGAGATGCTCACCCGCCTCCTGCGCCGCGTCGAGCACGCCCAGCACGACGCCGGCGGCCGACTGACCGACCTCGACTGACCGGTCACGGCTTGTCCGGTCTCCACCCGACCGGCGCGACTCTCCGGCCGCGGTTGTCCGGCCGCGGCTGACCGGGCGCGGGGGTTCCCGCCGCTTCCGGTGAGGAGGGGGCTGCCGACCCTGGTTGACAGTACGACCAGTGATCCGTAAGGTTCATCGGGTTGCCGCAAAGCCGTCCTGGTTTCGCGGCGACTCCTCTTCGCCACTCCGGCGGGTACCACTTCGAGAGCACGCTCTCCCTTCGCAGGGGTCTATTCGGCATGCCGAATTTCTTCTGCGGTCGGCTCAATTTGGAGCCGGAGGGAAAAGGCTCTAAAGTAGAGACCAGCCGGAAGGCGCCCCGCCGACAGGGGAATCCGATTCGGAAGAACGGCACGGAAACGGGCCGGGAAACGGATCTGATAGAGTCGGAGACACCGAAAGGGCAAACGTCCGGAGAAACCGGTACTGCATCGTCAGGACCGATTCGTTTCGAAGGAAGCGTCCGTTCCTTGAGAACTCAACAGCGTGCCAAAAGTCAACGCCAGATATGTTGATACCCCGACCTGCCGGGTTGTTCCGGTGGGTTGAGGTTCCTTTGAAATACACAACAGCGAGGACGCTGTGGACGGGTTGGATTATTCCTCCGGCCTGTTCCGCTCTTCCTGTGGATGATTGAAGCATTCACGGAGAGTTTGATCCTGGCTCAGGACGAACGCTGGCGGCGTGCTTAACACATGCAAGTCGAACGATGAACCCGCTTCGGTGGGGGATTAGTGGCGAACGGGTGAGTAACACGTGGGCAATCTGCCCTGCACTCTGGGACAAGCCCTGGAAACGGGGTCTAATACCGGATATGACACGGGATCGCATGGTCTCCGTGTGGAAAGCTCCGGCGGTGCAGGATGAGCCCGCGGCCTATCAGCTTGTTGGTGGGGTGATGGCCTACCAAGGCGACGACGGGTAGCCGGCCTGAGAGGGCGACCGGCCACACTGGGACTGAGACACGGCCCAGACTCCTACGGGAGGCAGCAGTGGGGAATATTGCACAATGGGCGCAAGCCTGATGCAGCGACGCCGCGTGAGGGATGACGGCCTTCGGGTTGTAAACCTCTTTCAGCAGGGAAGAAGCGCAAGTGACGGTACCTGCAGAAGAAGCACCGGCTAACTACGTGCCAGCAGCCGCGGTAATACGTAGGGTGCGAGCGTTGTCCGGAATTATTGGGCGTAAAGAGCTCGTAGGCGGCTTGTCGCGTCGGATGTGAAAGCCCGGGGCTTAACCCCGGGTCTGCATTCGATACGGGCAGGCTAGAGTTCGGTAGGGGAGATCGGAATTCCTGGTGTAGCGGTGAAATGCGCAGATATCAGGAGGAACACCGGTGGCGAAGGCGGATCTCTGGGCCGATACTGACGCTGAGGAGCGAAAGCGTGGGGAGCGAACAGGATTAGATACCCTGGTAGTCCACGCCGTAAACGTTGGGAACTAGGTGTGGGCGACATTCCACGTCGTCCGTGCCGCAGCTAACGCATTAAGTTCCCCGCCTGGGGAGTACGGCCGCAAGGCTAAAACTCAAAGGAATTGACGGGGGCCCGCACAAGCGGCGGAGCATGTGGCTTAATTCGACGCAACGCGAAGAACCTTACCAAGGCTTGACATACATCGGAAACGGCCAGAGATGGTCGCCCCCTTTGGGTCGGTGTACAGGTGGTGCATGGCTGTCGTCAGCTCGTGTCGTGAGATGTTGGGTTAAGTCCCGCAACGAGCGCAACCCTTATCCTGTGTTGCCAGCAACTCCTTTGGGAGGTTGGGGACTCACGGGAGACTGCCGGGGTCAACTCGGAGGAAGGTGGGGACGACGTCAAGTCATCATGCCCCTTATGTCTTGGGCTGCACACGTGCTACAATGGCCGGTACAATGAGCTGCGATGCCGCGAGGTGGAGCGAATCTCAAAAAGCCGGTCTCAGTTCGGATTGGGGTCTGCAACTCGACCCCATGAAGTCGGAGTCGCTAGTAATCGCAGATCAGCATTGCTGCGGTGAATACGTTCCCGGGCCTTGTACACACCGCCCGTCACGTCACGAAAGTCGGTAACACCCGAAGCCGGTGGCCCAACCCCTTGTGGGAGGGAATCGTCGAAGGTGGGACTGGCGATTGGGACGAAGTCGTAACAAGGTAGCCGTACCGGAAGGTGCGGCTGGATCACCTCCTTTCTAAGGAGCATCTTGCTGCCGCATACGGTAGCCAAGGCCTACTACGTCAGCGAATGTCTGACGGTGGTTTGCTCATGGGTGGAACGTTGACTATTCGGCACTCTTGCACGGTGATGGCTAGTACTGCTCTTCGGAGTGTGGAACGTGGTCGTCGGGTGGGGGTGTCGGGCGCGCTGTTGGGTGTCTGAGGGCGCGGCCGTGGGTCGTCCTTCGGTGCCGGTCCCAGTGAACTCGCGGGTGTCCGTGGGGTGGTGGGTGGCTGGTTGTTGTTTGAGAACTGCACAGTGGACGCGAGCATCTGTGGCCAAGTTTTTAAGGGCGCACGGTGGATGCCTTGGCACCAGGAACCGATGAAGGACGTGGGAGGCCGCGATAGACCCCGGGGAGTTGTCAACCGAGCTGTGATCCGGGGGTGTCCGAATGGGGGAACCCGGCAGTCGTCATGGGCTGTCACCTGCCGCTGAATGTATAGGCGGTGTGGAGGGAACGCGGGGAAGTGAAACATCTCAGTACCCGTAGGAAGAGAAAACAACCGTGATTCCGGGAGTAGTGGTGAGCGAAACCGGAGGAGGCTAAACCGTATGTGTGTGAGACCCGGCAGGGGTTGCGCATGCGGGGTTGTGGGAGCTTTCTTTTATGGTCTGCCGGCCATGAGGCGAGTGAGAAACCGTTGATGTAGGCGAAGGGCATGCGAAAGGCCCGGCGTAGAGGGTAAGACCCCCGTAGCTGAAATGTCAGCGGCTCGTTTGGAAGCCACCCAAGTAGCATGGGGCCCGAGAAATCCTGTGTGAATCTGGCGGGACCACCCGTTAAGCCTAAATATTCCCTGGTGACCGATAGCGGATAGTACCGTGAGGGAATGGTGAAAAGTACCGCGGGAGCGGAGTGAAAGAGTACCTGAAACCGTGTGCCTACAAGCCG
>NZ_JASKYT010000282.1:0-10182 GCF_041028275.1 Streptomyces sp. PU-14G | reverse complement strand
GTTCCGGAGGCGAGGCGGGGGCGGGCGTCGCTGCCCTCGTAGTGCTCGGTGCCTCGCTCCAGGAGACCGGACCGGTCCACGTGCGTCCGGTAGAACAGCTCGATCTCGTGGGTGGCGCTCGCGGGGCCGATTCCGGGCCGCATCCCGCGCCGTTCCGTCCGACCGTCGGCCCCGTGCCGGGACCAGGCGATGTCCATCCGGACGCCGAAGGCGTGGGCCAGCAGATGGGGGAAGGTGTCGCCGACGTTGGTGTTCCAGCGGTTGCCCCAGTCCAGGACCACGGACCGCAGGCCGGCCAACTCCGCCGGGTTCAACGGGGTGTGGCGCAGGACCAGATCGCGCAGCTCGCCCAGCAGTTCCGCGTCGCCGGCGAACCGGCGCTGGTCGGGTACGGGGACGCCCAGCCCGGTCAGCTCAACCACCAACTGGACCTCGTCCATCCTCGCCACGTCCGCGGCCAGCCCCTCGGGCACGGAATTGCGGTACTGGAGGACGATCTCGGCGGGCAGCCGCCCCTGGCTCGCGGTCAGGTAGTCGGCGACGAACCGCCGCATCGCGTCAAGGACATGACGGTCCGTGTCGCTGGGCTCGCCGCCGGCCGCCAGCTCGGCGCGGACCGTGTCGGGTTCGGACAGCCAGGCGTGCGCAGATCGGTCGTCGGCGGACCGGGTGGGGCCGGACAGACCGGGCAGGCGGTCCCTGACCAGCCCCGGGTCGCTCGCCAGGAACGCGTGCAGCAGGCAGTTGCCGTCCCCGGCCACCGGCAGCCGCCGTCCCCGGGCCCAGCGCGGGGTGCTGCCCACGGGGGCCGTCATGATCGGCGCCGGGGACGGTCCCGTCGGCCGCGCCGCCCGGCGCTGGGGCACCGCCCCCGGCGCAGGCGCGGCAGGAGTGGCCGGCGTCGCCGTCACCCCTGAGACCCCGGACCCGGTGGTGCTCGTGGTGTTCGTGGTGCCTGTGGTGCCCGTGGTGCCCGTGGCACCGGTAGTGCCTGTGGCGCCGGTGGTTCCAGTGGCATTCGTAGCACCTGTGGCGCCAATAGCGCCTGTGGTTCCGGTGGTTCCCGTGACGCCTGTGGCGCCGGTGGTGCCGGTGGTGCCGGTGGTGCCGGTGACGCCTGTGGCGCCTGTGGCGCCCGTGGCACTTGTGGTTCCGGCAGTGCCGGTAGTACCCACCGAGCCCGTGGTGCCCGTCGTGCCCGTCGTGCCCGTGGTGCCCGTGGTGCCCGTGGTGCCCGTGGTGCCCGTGGGCATGGTGGGTGGCGGTACCCGGCGTGGCCGCTTGGCGGGCGGCCGGGCCGCCGTGCGGGCCGACCGGGCCGGGCGCTTGACCCCCGCACGGGCGCGGGGGCGGTACCGCGGGCCGCCGGTGGCCGGGCGGGAACGTGCGGCGGCGCCCGGACCGGCGGTGACGAAGTCCGCGGCGGTGCGCCGGCGGCCCTGGGCGTCCGGAGACAGGGCGACGGTGATCCGGCCGTCCGCGTCCCTGAGGAAGTCCGCCTTGCCGTACGCGGTGTGCACCGTGGCGCCGGTGTTCCGGGCGACCGCGTCCAGCAGCGCTTCGACGGCCGGACTCGCCGTGGCCGGATCGGTGGGCGGCAGCAGGAGGACGATGTCGCTCCCGTCCGGACGCTCCGGGTCTTCGACGAACAGGTGGGCGATGTCCGCCGCCGGTATCCGTCCGGACAGCAGCCCCTCGCCCACGGGTCCGGCGATCCTGACCACCCAGGGCTCCGGGCCGTCCTGGCGGTGCCAGGGCGCCGTCTCGGAACCGTCGAAGGTGAGGCGCCCGTCGGACCCGACGCCGACGAGGGTGATCTCGCTGAGGTCGAGGTCGAGGGCGGGGAGGCTCTCGTCCAGGTCGCGGCCCACGGGCGAGCCGTCAGGGCGCCGGACGATCCGCTCGGGGGTCAAGGAGCCCTGGGCGGCCAGGTGGAAGGCGCCCAGCGGCACGCTCCGGTCCAGGTCCACCCCGATGGTGGCCGCCCGTTCCATCAGGCGGATCAGCTCCGGGCGCCGCGCCCGGTCGGGGGCGCCCAGGTGCAGGACGCGGGCGGCGAAGGCGTCCACGTCCCAGCCGAAGTCCCGCAGGGCCGGCGCCCCGCGCCGGTCCAGGACGAACCCGGCCAGCACCGCCAGGCTGGGCACGGCGGCCATCTCCGGTGCCCGCGCGGCGTCCAGCAGCACGGTGCGGTGCGTCTCGGTCACCACCGCGTCGGGGGCCAGCAGCAGGACGTGGCGGGCGAGCGCGTCCAGGTCGAGCGGACCGCCTTCGAGTTCGGGCACGGCCTGCCGCAGGGTGTCCAGTCGTTCGAGGGCGTGCCGCAGGGTGCTCCGCCAGCCCCGGGGCGGGCTCTGGGTGCCGGCCGGATCCGGGGTGGTGCCCGGCTCGAAGGGCACACCGTGGTTGACCGGCGGCGTGGCGCCCTGCCTGGTCGGCGGGGGCTTCGGCGCGCCCTTGCCGCCGGGCGGACCGGACGGGTCCACGACGGCCGCCGGCGGGAGCGCGGCAGGCCTGGGCGGGCGCGTGGTCCGGAAGTTCCACGGCGCGTTCGGGTTGCCGGAGCCGCGCGGCACGGCCGCGAGGAAGCTGTGGCCGCGCTCGTACAGGGCGATGGCGTTGCGGCCGTCGTCGGTCGCGGTGCCGAAGGTGTCGATCGTGCCGTTCTCGTGCACGAACGTGACGTGCACGTCCAGGTACTCCGCCACGAGCCGGGCGGCGAGCAGGGTCGTGCCGAGGTTCCAGCGGCGGGCGGCCCGCAGCTGCGCGCGGATGAGGCCCTCCCGCACGTGGTCGGGCACCGGCGGAAGGGACTCGGGCAGCCGTCCGCCGCCGCGTACCAACTCCTCGTACAGGTCGTCCGCCAGCGGCTGCACGAACCCGGCCCCGTACAGCTCCTCCTCGGTGAACGTGGCCCGCGGGTCGAGCGGCAGCTGAGGCGGCACCGGCGCGAGGCCCAGCGCCTCGGCCAGCTCGTCGGCGACCTCGAACCCGGCGGAGCCCGCCGGGTCCGCTCCCAGGGCGACCGCGACAGCGGAGTAGAACTGGTTGCCGTTCCCGACCCGGGTCTCGACCAGGTCGTAGACGAAGCCGTCCGGGTCGGTCAGCGTACGGGGGTCGGTGGCCGCGTCGAACCTGGGCTGGTCCGCGTAGGTCGCCTCGTCCAGGCCCTCCCAGGTCCACGGGCGGGTGGCGTGGGCGGTCAGCAGGGACTCGTCCACCGGGTCCTCGGGCTTTTCGAGAGGCGGCGGCCCCTCGGCCACGGCGCGTGCCTCGACGGCCTGGAAGTGCGCGTCGGCCAGGTACAGCACGACGAGCTCGGCGTCGTCGTCCAGCGAACGGCGGGGGTCGGGCGGGAAGTCCTGGTAGGTGCCGTCCCCCCGGACGACGCGCACACCCACCCCGTACCGCCGGGCCGCGAGCGCGGGCAGCACGTCGGCGGCGCTGTGGTCCCAGCCGGTGCCGGCGGCGGCGTCGGCGGCGCGCCGCAGTTGGGCGGCGGCGAGCCCGCGGCGCTGGTCGGGGCTCAGCGGCTGGTAGCGCCGGTCCGGGGCCGGCCGGTCGCCGGCCGAGTGCGGGATGACGCCGAGGGCGTCGAATTCCCGGCGCTGCGGGGTGCCGGTGCCCAGGTCGAGGGCAGCGGCGTCCAGTTCGGCGGCGGCGAAGGTGTCCGTCTCGTCCGGGGAGAGGTAGGCCAGCAGCGGCGAGTCCGGCGGCAGCCCGTCCACCGTGTCGGCGAACGCGCTCCGCAGCCCGGCGGGGTCGAGGGTGCTGCCGTCGGCGCCGGTGCGGGCGGCGGGCAGCACCTGCTGGAGTGCGCGGAAGAAGGAGTTGTCCTCGGCGACGTCGCGCAGCCGGTGGGTGGTTCCTTGCGGGGACCTCACCGCGGGCGCGCCGTCGTCGAGGTCGGTCACCAGGGTGTAGCGCGGCGGGGCCGGGGGCGGCTCTTGGAACGTCGGGTCCTCGGTGTCCCGGCGCTGGTCCGTGCCCGTGCTTGAGGTCTCCTCCTCGGAGTCTTCGGGCTCCTCGGTGATCGTCTCCAGTCCGCCGGGGAGCCGCTTCGGCTCCACCGGCTCCTGCCCCAGGTCCGTCACCGTGGGCTCGGGCAGTCCGCCGCGGGTCGGTACGGCGCCTTCCTCGGCGCTCGGCGGGTCCTCGGGCAGCCGGTGCCAGCGGGTCAGCCGGTCGGTCTGGGCCCGCAGGTGGTGGAGGTTGTCCGCGGCTGCCTCGGCCGTGCGCTCCTGGTCGCGCACCTGGGTGAGGAGCGCTTCCGCGGCGTTCTGCGCCCCCCGGTACGCCTGGGCCGCGGCGTGGGCCGCGTCCCGAGCGCTCGCCACGCTTTCGGCCGCCGCGGCCCTCCGGGCGTCGAAGGCCTGCCGCGCCCGAGCCGCCCGCTCGTCCCGTTCCGCGCGCCGGACGCGGCCGACCAGGGCGTCCGCCTCGTCCCTGGCCCGCCGGGCGGTCTCGATGCGGGCCTCGGTTACGGCGCGCTCCGATGCGGGGGCGGTTGCCGTCAGGTCTGCCAGCAGGGCGTCCTCGTAGGCCTGCCGCGCCTGCGCGGCCTGGTCGAGGGCGGACCGCAGGGTGTCGGCCGCCGCGTCCTGGAAGTCCGCGGGAGCCTGCTGGAGCGCCGCGCGGGCCGCGACCAGCGCCGCCTCGTACTCCTGCCGTGCCGCGGCCCGCTCCGCCCGCGCGGCGCTCTCGGCCAGCCGAAGATCCTGCCGGGCCACGGCGCGCACCCCACGGGCGGTCTCGGCGGCCTCTCGCAGGCCGGGCAGGCCGCGGCGCAGCTCCCAGTACTTCCCGTCCTCGTCGGCCCAGGTCTTGGCCGCGTCCTTGACCTTGTCCCAGGCGTCGGCGACGGCCTGGGGGAAGTTGTCGTCGGTGATCAGCCCGAGCCCCCGGGCGACGTCCTCGCGCACCCAGGCCAGCACATGGGACTGCGCCTCGACGGCCTGCGGCCCCGGCTTGACGCCGCCGAGCGAGCCGAGCAGGTGCTTGCGGACCCACTCGCTGCTCGACAGGTCCTTGAACTGCCGGTGCACGTCCGCGACGCTCAGCCAGGCCGTGGGGATGGCGAACGCGAAGACCCGGCCCGTGTTGGGCTTGCTCTTCACCTGGCGGGCCAGGTCGTCGGCGGCCACCCGCCCGTCGCTGTCGGAGGCGTCGGCGCCGGTGCCGGGGCCCGGGCTCGCCATGCCGACGCTGTCCGACTTCGTGACGGCGACACCACCGAGGACGGCGTTGTGGTCGCCGCCCTGGGAGGTGGTCACGTTGTCGCTGTGGGTGATCCGGGTCGGGGACTCCATCCGGGCGCCGTCAGCCACCGCCAAAAGCCGCGCGCCGGTGAAGTCCGGCCGGGAGAAGACCTGGAGCGCGCCCTCGGAGCGGTCCGAGAGGGCGTTCTCGACCAGACCGCTGGTCTCGTAGCCTGCGTCGCTCGACGCGTGCTCGAAGAACGCGGAGAGGGCACCGGGGCCGTGGGCGTCCTCCAGCACCTGTGCGGAACCGGTCCCCTCGGCGGTCAGCGGGGTGATCCGCGCCTTGCGCAGCGCCCGCTCCAGTTCCTCGCCCCTCAGGTCGCCGGAGAGAGCGGCCAGCCGGTTGTCATACGCCTTGGCCAGCGCGAGGGTACTCGCCGCGAGGATGCTCTCCGCGCCGATGATGTTGCGGACGTGGAAGCCGTTCTCCGGCGGGACGAACGGGCCCTGGGTGCCGTCCGGCAGGGTGATGGCGCGCCAGGAGTCGAAGGCCCTGGTGGGGTCCTCCGCCATCTCGCGCACCGGGCTGTCGTCCCCGGTGAGGACGTTCACCGCGGGCGGGGTGTCGGCGATCTCCGGCGCGGCCAGCGGATCGGGGCGGTCCACCGGGGCGCCCGGGGCGGCGTCCGGCCGCATCAGGCTGAGCGGGACGATCTCGCGCTGGCTGCCGACCTCCCCGCTCTCCTCCACCCGCCGGGGCCCGCGGTTCCCGCTGTCCTCGCCCCTCTTGCGGCCCAGCTCCACGGTGAGGCTCAGCCGGTAGCGGGTGGCGTACTCGGCGTGCGGCTCGCTGGTGTACGACGTCCACAGCCGGCCCCTCACCCGGGTGCCGGCCGCCGAGACGTAGTTCCGCTTGGAGCCGGTCTCGGTCAGCGACGGGCCCGCCATGCGCGCGGTGTCGCTGCCGATGTGGGCGCCCTCTTGCAGCGCCGTTCCGGCGTCGCCGCCCCGGCCCTTGGCGGAGGCGTCGCTGAAGCTCTCGACCGCCCACCGGTGGTCCTCCAGCTCGGTGCGGGGCCACAGCCGCACGAACTCCTGCTCGCCCACGGGCTCCAGGCGCGCCCGGACGCGTACGCTCCGACCGCCGACGCGGATCCGCTTCCAGCCCAGGCCGACCCGGCCGGTCACCGACGAGCCCGTGCCCATCATCTCCCGGCGCAGCGCGCGGGTGACCCGGGACGAGGTCAGCTGGTGGATCGTCTCCCGGCTGTCCTCGTCGAGGCCGAGGTCGCGCAGGCGCTGCTGGAACCGCTCCACCACCTCGGTGGTGTCCAGGGAGTTGACCGGGTAGGTGGCGAACGGGGCGCTGCGGAACCACCGGGGCTGGAGCCACCGGCGGGCCAGGTAGCGCGGACCGCCGCCGAGGTCGTCGCCCTCGATGAGGCCGAGCTGGTGGGCGACCCGCTCGGGCAGGTGCCCCAGCCAGCCGCCCCGGACCACCTGGCGCTCACCGGCCCAGTCGTGCAGCCTGCGCACCACCGCGCCCAGCGGCGAGAGCAGACCCAGGGAGCGCGTCTCGGCGGCCACCTCGTGCTCGGCATCACCGTTCGCGAGCACCTGGTAGCCCTGGTCGACGCGGTTGATGTCCGAGGTGACGGTGCGGGTGACGGTGCCGCTGGAGCTCTGGCTGCGCCACCACGGCCGCCAGAACAGGCCGTAGCTGCCGGTGACCCCGGAGCCCGGGGCGTGGGAGTCGCGGTAGGCGACCGTGATGCCGGCCTGCTGGGTGAAGGTCCGACTCTGCGCCCCAGACGCCTTGGTGGAGCCGCCGACCGTCATCTCGGTCTCCATCGGCCGCGGCCCGGTCAGCGCGCGCAGATTGGTGATCCGCATCCGGTGGACGACGGTGGCCAGCCAGTCGATGTAAGGCCCCTGGCCGAACAGGCCGGTGCGGCGCGAGCCGGTGGCGCTCGCGTTCTGGTCGGCGTTGGCCGTCAGGAACTGCGGCAGCTCCGGGCGGACGGCGGCCTCGTGCGCGGGGGCGCCCTCGCGGGTGAACTGCCACCGTCCGCGGGACGCCTTCTCCAGGACGCGGTCCCCGATGCCCCGGTCCTCCTTCGGGGCCAGCACGGAGAGCGTCTGGTGGGGCAGCCCGTCCAGCGGGCCCGGGTCCCAGGCGCTCTCGGGAGACGCGTCGAGCAGCTTCCTGGCCTCGTGGCGGGGCATCCGGCTGGGGGTGACCGGATGCGGGTCCAGGTAGGGGTTGTCGGCGTCCGGGGCGTGCGGGTCGGTGGCCGGGGAGTGGTCGGCCGGGACGCTGAGCAGCACCTTGCCCTCGACGGCCGGGACCGCGGCGTTGCCGCCGACGATGTCGCCGCGGGTCTTGGGGCCGAAGACGAACAGCTGGGTTCCCAGGACGCCGAAGCTGACCAGGCCGCGCAGCAGGCTGCGGAACCGCCAGTAGCCACCGGTGCTGACGGTGAGCGACAGGTCGTAGGAGTACAGGTTGCCCGGCTCCAGGGTGACCGCCATCTGGTCGGACGTGGCGGTCGCGCCATAGCCGGACTCGTCGCGCGTCTGCCAGCCGGCCTGGTAGCCGCCCCGCGCGCCGAGGGTGTGCGCGGAGAGCCCGACGTCGCTGGTGTCGGAGTCCCGCAGGGCCCCCAGCACCTCCAGTCCGAGCCCGGCGCCCTGGACGCCGTGCTGGGACTGGTCCAGGTTCGTGGCACCCGGGGCGCTGTGGCGCAGGATGGTGTCCGTCGGGCCCACCCAGGCGCGGTTGGTCAGCTCCGCGTCGAGCCAGATGTAGTAGTGGCCGCGGGTGAACCTGCCGGGGTCCACCAGGCCGATCCGCAGCCCCCGTTGGCTCATCGCCTCCAGGTTCCCGGCCATGCTGTGGTGCGACAGCGCGTTGATGACGGTCAGCGTGTTGTGCAGGACCAGTTGGTAGTGCCCGTGGTTGCGCCACCGCTGGCCGTTCGGGTCGCCGAGGTCCTCCAGGCGGGCGACCATGGTGGGGTACTTGCCGGCGACAGCGGTCAGCACCTGGCGGGTGAACGAGTCGAGCCGGGTGCGGTCGGAGAAGGTGACCGTCGGGCTCTGGGCGGCCGAGGCGGTCGCCTGCTCCTGGGCGGGCAGGTCTGTGCCCTCGGTTGCCTCGGGGAACCTGCGGCTGTAGCGGCCGTTGGCGTAGAGGAACTGCACCGGCCGGGACATGCCGAGGGTCGGCGGGTTGTTCTCGGTGAGGTAGGCGGGGGCGAACGGCTCGGTGTCGCGCCCGAGGACGTTCTCGTCGGCCATCCCGGCCAGGCGGCGCGCCTCGGTACGCGTCATCCGATCCAGGCTCCAGGTGGTGAACGGCGTCGGGTGCGCGTCACCGGTCTTGCGGATCCAGACGGTCTTCTCGACCCGGTACAGGTCGCTGGCCTTGTTCTTGGCCCGGCCGACCGAGCGGACCGCGCCCGAGCCGCCGGTCGTCTGCGAGCGGCCCCGCACGTGCCCGATGCGCGCGCTGGCGCCGAGCTGGATGCGCGGCTTGAACCGGCCCAGCCAGCCGGGGATGAAGCTCAGGGGCGGGAAATTGAACGTCGGCCCGACGACGGCCGCGAAGTCCTTGGAGTACGCCTTGGTCTGCTTCCACGTGTTCTGCACCGTCAGGAAGCCCGAGTCCCGCAGCTCCGCGTCGTGCGTCTCCGAGGCCAGCACGGCCCGCCCGGGGACGATCCGCTCGATGACGAAGGCGCCCAACGGCGTGTTCTTCTTGTCGTCGGCGAACAGCGGGTTGCTGGGCACCGCGGACCGGGACAGCCGCCCGGCGAGCTCGTGGAAGCTCCCGGAGGACAAGAAGCGCTCCAGCTCGCGGTAGGCCGAGGAGCCGGGAGAGGCGCCGATCCGGTCGACCGCCCACTCGCGGATGTGCGCGACGGGGCCGAAGTCCTCGGTGATGACGAGCTGGTAGTCGGCATCGGGGCCCAGCTGCAGCGTCCTGGGGGCCCGGCCGGGCGTGGACTGCGTGGTGACGCCCTCGGGCAGCCGCACGGTGAGGCCGTGGTGCACACCGAACGCGAACTGAACGGCCGGGGCGGTCTCCAAAGCCGGCTTGGCCCGCCAGCGGGTACCGAGCACACCCGGCTTGGCGGGGCGCGCCGGCTCCGCGTCGGTGATGCGCACCTCGACGTAGGCGTCGTCCAGGTACGGATGCGAGGTGCCGAGGTCGCGGGTCTCCCCCTCGCTGACGACCTGGTTCTGCGCCGTGTAGGCGAAACCGCGCACGCGGCCCAGCCGCAGGCTGAGCCGGCCCCACGGGGAGACCGTCGCGGTCCGCGGTCCCAGCGGCACCCCCAGGGCGAGCTGGCGGGTCTGGCCGAGGGTCTTGGTCCCACCGACGGCGGTCTGGGAGCGCTGCGCGTTGTCGCCCTTGGTCGGCGAGGCGCCGTCGGTGAACTTGGTCCACTCGCCGTAGTTGCGGATCCTGACGTGCATCTTGCGCAGCCGCCCGGACTCGGCGCGGTAGACGAACTCGCGGCCGTCCCCGGTGAAGGTCTGCGGACGCTCCCGCATCGCCTGCTGGATCCGGTCCAGGACGGACTCGTCGACGCCGCCGCCGCGCACCCGGCGGGGCGTGCGCGGCTCCGGAGCCGAGGCGGTCTCCCGGCCGTGCTCCGTCATCCTGCCGCCGATGTGCGCGGCGATCCCCTCCCGGTTGCGGATGACCACCTCGCTCCGCCCGAAGACGACGGGCATGGAGCTGCCGTCGGAGTCGTCCCCGGGGAGCGCCAGGAAGCCGTCGACGTAGCCGGGCATCCGGCTGTCGTCGGTGAACCTGCTGGGCCGGTGCACCTGCGGAGGCGGCAGCATCCCGGTGTCGACACGCGCACTGCGGCGCTCGTCCAGCTCCTCGTCGAGGCGTACCCCGGCCGGCCGCGGACGCGGGTTCTGGCCGGGCGGCGGGGTGGTCCCCAGGGACGAGGGCGGCGGGGAC
>NZ_JASKYT010000281.1:0-9813 GCF_041028275.1 Streptomyces sp. PU-14G | reverse complement strand
GAGCAGGCCTTCTCGGTCGACGCCTACTCGGTCGACGCGCCGCTCATCTTTGAGAACAACAGGTTCTTCATCCAGGACACCCTGATCTCCGAGCGCCGCTCGTCCGACGACGAGACGCCGCGACTGGCGGTCGGCTACGGGCCCACCGGCGCCCCCCCCCCCCCCCCCCCCCCCCCCCCCCCCCCCCCCCCCCCCCCCCCCCCCCCCCCCCCCCCGACTCGTGTCCGCGGGGCGGTCCTGGGCGAACCGCCGGAGCGCGTACGGGCTCCGGCTGCCAGGGGCCGGGCGGGCAAGCTCTCCCTTGGGGATTTCGCTTCGTAAGGGGAGCGGAACCGCGAGTGAGCGTGTAGCTTCCCGGAGAACAGGAGGAGGGGCTGCGGAGGGGGCGCGGGGCCTTCGGCAGTGGCGGCAGTGTGTGGGGGAGCGAACTTTTATGAGCGTACGGCTCATGGTGGTCGACGATCACCGCCTGCTCGCCGAGGCCCTCGCCTCGGCGCTGAAGCTGCGCGGGCACCGGGTGCTCGCGGCGGCTGCGCCCAGTGCGGGCGCGGCCGAGTTGGTGATCAGCCGGGCGCCGGAAGTGTGCCTGCTGGGCACGGCGACGCCCGCCGAACCGGGCGTCTTCGATCCCGTCGTACGCATCAAGAGGGAGAAACCGCAGATAGCGGTCGTCGTGCTGGGGCCGGTGCCCAATCCGCGCGGTATCGCCGCGGCCTTCGCGGCGGGGGCTTCGGGCTATGTGCGGCACGACGAGCGGATCGAGGGCGTCGAGCGGGCCATGGTCAAGGCCCGTGCCGGCGAGGCGGCCGTCGCACCGCAGTTGCTGGCCCAGTCGTTCGCCGAGCTCCTCAACCCCGCCGCCGAGCCCGACGACGAGGGGGCGCGGCTGTTGCAGATGCTCACGCCGCGGGAGGTCGAGGTCCTGGTACGCGTCGCGGAGGGCGAGGACACCCGGCTGATCGCGGCCGGCATGGGAATCGCCCCGTCGACGGCGCGTACGCATGTGCAGCGTGTGCTGATGAAGCTGGGTGTCGGGTCCCGGCTCGAAGCCGCCGCGCTCGCCGCCCGCACGGGGCTGTTGGAACGGGCGGGCGGGAGCACGGGGATCTGAGGCCGGGCGGCGGCCCGCGGCCCGCGGCCCGTGAGGCGTAAGCCGTGGGCCCGCGGGCCGTGATCCGGGAGCCCTGATCCGGGAGCCGTGATCTCCGGGCCGCGACCTGTGGGCCGCGACCCGTGACCCGTCGGCCGTGGTGGGCACACGCGGCCGGCGCCTCGCGCCGCCTGTGTACCCACCACAGGGCCCAGCGGGACCCGCGTCCGCCGTACGAGGCGGTCTCCTACTTCCCGGAGCCCTCGCCTGCCTCGCCTGCCTCGCCTTCCCGGTCTCCCTGCTCCGCGCTCGGCGGCGGGATGGTCGGTGACAGGCGCAGCCACAGGAGGAAGGCGAGGCCGAGGATCAGCATGCCGATGCCGGTCCACAGGTTGATGTTGATGTCCTGGGCCTTCTTCAGGTCCTCGTCGGAGGCGAAGATGCCCGCGATGGTGACGATCACGCCGTAGACCACGAAGAGGCCGCCGATGATGCGCCGTACGTCGAAGAGGCGGGCGGCGGTCTGGGAGCGCTGCTCCAGCTCCTCGACGTCCCTTGCCGCCTGCTGGGCGGCGGACTTGTTACTCATGTCGCTCATTGCGCTTCAGTGTCCTTCGCGTCGCGGCTCAGAAGGAGAAGGGGATGTAGCAGAGGGCGGCGAGGATCATGGCGCCCCAGCCCAGCAGCGCGGGCTTGCGGTACCAGACGTCGTCGCCCTTCTCCGGCAGTTCGGGGGCGCCGGGTGAGCTGGTGCCGTAGACGAGCCCCGCGAGTTCCTCGGCCGGCTTGGGCTTGGTGAACAGGGTGACGGCCACCATCACCACGGAGCCGACGACGAAGGCGACGATCGAGGAGACGAAGTTGGCGCCCTGGTCGGTGGGGATGTCGATGACGCCCTGCTTGTAGAACCAGAAGTAGTTCACCATCGCTGCGACGGTGCCGCTCAGCAACCCCCAGAACCCGGCGGCGGGCGTGGTCTTCTTCCAGAACATGCCGATGATGAAGACGACGAAGAGCGGCACGTTGAAGAAGGAGAACAGCGTCTGCAGGTAGTTCATGATGTTGCTGAACGAGGAGGCGATGAACGCGGTCCCCATGCCGATCAGCACACCGACGACCGTCACCCAGCGGGCGGTCTGCACGTAGTGCTCGTCAGGCCGGCCCTTCTTCAGGTAGGCCGCGTAGATGTCGTTGGTGAAGACGGTGTTGAACGAGGAGATGTTCGCCGCCATGCCCGCCATGAACGCCGCCAGCAGACCGGTCACCGCGATGCCGAGCACGCCGTTGGGCAGCAGGTCCCGCATCAGGACGGGGATGGCGTCGTTGTACTGGAGGCCGTCCTTGGTCTTGCCGAGGGTGGGCTCCATGACGAGCGCGATCAGGCCGGGGATGACGACGACGGCCGGGATGAAGATCTTGGGGAACGCGGCGATCAGCGGGGTGCGCTTGGCCGCGGACAGGTTCTTGGCCGACAGGGCGCGCTGCACCTCGGCGAAGTTCGTCGTCCAGTAGCCGAAGCTCATCACGAAGCCGAGACCGAGCACGATGGTCAGCCAGTTGGCGCCCAGCGGGTTGCCCGAGCCGATGCCCGTGCCGTCCCAGGCGGTCATGAAGGCGTCGCCCTTCTCGCCGGAGAGGGTGTCGGTGATGCCGCCCCAGCCGCCGACCCGCTTGAGGCCCACGACGGTGAGGGGGATCAGCGCGGCGAGGATGACGAAGAACTGCAGGACCTCGGTGTAGATGGCCGAGGAGAGTCCGCCGAGCGTGATGTACGCGAGGACGAAGAAGCCCGCGACCACGATCGAGACCCACAGCTCCCAGCCCAGCAGCGCCTTGAGCACGAGCGCCAGCGCGTAGAGGTTGACGCCGGCGATCAGTACCGAGGAGACGGCGAAGATGATGGAGCTGAGCAGGTGGGAGGAGGGCCCGAACCTGTGCAGCAGGAACTCCGGGACGGAGCGCACCTTCGAGCCGTAGTAGAAGGGCATCATCACCAGGCCGAGGAAGACCATGGCGGGGATGGCGCCCACCCAGTACCAGTGCACGGTATAGACGCCGTACTGGGCGCCGTTGGCGGCCATGCCGAGGATCTCGGTGGCGCCGAGGTTGGCGGCCACGAAGGCCAGGCCGGTGATCCACGCGGGGAGCGACCGGCCGGAGAGGAAGAAGTCGAGGCTCGTCTTCACGCTGCGCCGGGCGGCGAAGCCGATCCCGAGCACGACGACGAAGTAGATGCCAAGAAGTGTGTAATCGAGTCCGTTGGTGGGGAGCCGTAGCCCTTCGGCCAGGTGCAACATCAGTCACTCGCTTCATCGCGCGATCGGAACGGTCGCGAACGTACCCATAATGTTTCGACTTTTGAAGGGACGTGTTGCAGAGGTTTGTTTGATTGTGATGATTGTTAGGGTCCAACAACACGGAAAAATCCCTTTGTGTCCCGGTTGGTTCCTGCGAGGTGATCGTGCGTACGAGGTGGTGGGCGGCGGGCCGGGCGCGGGGGTCGGCGTTGAACATTCTGTTGGCTCGTGGTTCCTTGTGTGCGATTATGTTTGAGGTCACAGAACGAGGAGCCACCCGGTGAAGAAGACCTCAGGCCGCCTTGCCGACGGCCGCGAGATCGTTTATTACGACCTGCACGACGACGCCGCCGCCCGTACCGCAGCCGACCAGCGCCCCATGCCGCCGATGGAGGCGCACTCCGAGATCCGGCACGATCCGCTGCTGGACGAGTGGGTCGGCGTCACGGCACACCGCAACGCGCGCACCTACCACCCGCCGGCCGACGAGTGCCCGCTGTGCCCCTCCCGCGAGGGACGCATGAGCGAGATCCCCGAGCCGACGTACGACGTCGCCGTCTTCGAGAACCGCTTCCCCTCCTTCCACGGCGCACCGGGTGCCGTGCGGCAGGAGGACCCCGGCGCCCTCTTCCGCCACGCACCGGGCGCCGGGCGCTGCGAGGTCGTCAGCTTCACCTCCGACCACAACGCCTCCTTCGCCGACCTCGACGAGGAGCAGGCCCGGCTCGTCCTCGACGTGTGGACCGACCGCACCGCCGAACTGTCCGCCACGCCCGGCGTCGAGCAGGTCTACTGCTTCGAGAACCGCGGCGAGGAGATCGGGGTGACCCTCTCCCACCCGCACGGACAGATCTACGCCTACCCCTTCACCACCCCGCGCACCGCCCGCATGCTGCACTCCGTCGCCGCGTACGGGGCGCAGCGCCCGGGCAGCAACCTCTTCGACGACCTGCTCGGCGCCGAGCTCGCCTCGGGGGAGCGCGTCGTCATCGAGGGCGAACACTGGGTCGCGTTCGTGCCCTACGCCGCGCACTGGCCCTACGAGGTGCACCTGTACCCCAGGAAGCGGGTGCCCGACCTGCTCGCACTGGGCGAGGAGGCGCGAG
This sequence comes from Streptomyces sp. PU-14G, assembly GCF_041028275.1. NCBI lineage: Bacteria > Bacillati > Actinomycetota > Actinomycetes > Kitasatosporales > Streptomycetaceae > Streptomyces > Streptomyces sp. PU-14G. The sequence continues at coordinate 5,320 of NZ_JASKYT010000281.1, read as the reverse complement.
CGGAGTTCCCGGGCCTCTACCTGGAACTGCTGCGCCGCTTCGACCGCCTCTTCGGCGAGGACGAACCCCGTACCCCCTATATCGCCGCCTGGCACCAGGCACCCTTCGACGGCGGTGCCGACGACACGGCCGCCCCCGGTTCCGGCGGGTCCGACCCGGGGTCCGGCGGGTCCCCCGGTTCCGGCGGGGCCGGCGGTTCCGGCGCTTCCGGCGCTTCCGGCCGCGGTGGGCCGCGGCGTGCGGCGCGCGAGGAGTTCGCCCTCCATCTGGAGCTTTTCACCATCCGACGGGCTCCCGGCAAACTGAAGTTCCTCGCGGGTTCCGAGTCCGGCATGAACGTGTTCATCAACGACGTGCCGCCGGAAGCAGCGGCGAAACGACTGCGGGAGGTGGCTTCTCGATGAAGTACTTGGTGACCGGCGGAGCCGGCTACGTCGGCAGTGTGGTGGCGGCACACCTGCTGGAGGCGGGGCACACCGTCACCGTGCTCGACGACCTGGACACCGGCTTCCCCCAGGGGGCGCCGGAGGGGGCCGCGTTCGTCGACGGCCGCATCCAGGACGCCGCCCGCGTGCTCGACCCCTCCTACGACGGCGTGCTGCACTTCGCCGCGCACTCCAAGGTGGGCGAGTCCGTCGAGCACCCGGAGAAGTACTGGCGCAACAACGTCGGCGGCACCCTCGACCTGCTGGCCGCCATGCGCGAGTCCGGCGTGCGCACCCTCGTCTTCTCCTCCACCGCCGCCGTCTACGGCGAGCCCGAGCGCACCCCCATCACCGAGACCGACCCGGCCGCGCCCACCAGTCCCTACGGCGCCTCCAAGCTCGCCGTCGACCACATGATCAGCGGCGAGTGCCGGGCGCACGGCCTGGCCGCCGCCTCCCTGCGCTACTTCAACGTCGCCGGCGCCTACTTCGCCTCCGACGGCACCGCCTACGGCGAGCGCCACGACCCCGAGTCCCACCTGATCCCGCTGGTGCTCCAGGTCGCCCAGGGCAGGCGCGCGTCGATCTCCGTCTACGGCGACGACTACCCCACGCCGGACGGCACCTGCGTGCGCGACTACATCCACGTCGCCGACCTGGCCAGGGCCCATCTGCTGGCGCTGGAGCAGGCCGCCGAGGGCGAACACCTGATCTGCAACCTGGGCAACGGCAACGGCTTCTCCGTCCGCGAGGTCGTTGAGACGGTCCGCAAGGTCACCGGCCACGACGTGCCCGAGACGGTCGCGCCGCGCCGGGGCGGCGACCCGGCCGTGCTCGTCGCCTCCGCCGAGCGCGCCCGCACCGCGCTGGGCTGGCAGCCCGAGCGCAGCGGACTGGCCGAGATCGTGCAGGACGCCTGGCGGTTCGCCCAGCACGTGACGGCGGAGGCCCGGGGATGAGCCCCAACGTGAGCCCGAAGGCGAGCCCCAACGTGAGCCAGGAAGCGCGCCAGGAAACGCGACAGGAAGCGCGCCAGGAAACGCGACAGGATGCCGCAGAAGGCGCCCGCCAGGACGTGCGGGAAGGCTTCAGCGCTGTCTACGGCCGCACACCGGACGGCGTGTGGGCGGCCCCCGGGCGGGTCAACCTGATCGGCGAACACACCGACTACAACGACGGCTTCGTGATGCCCCTGGCGCTGCCGCACACCGTGCACCTCGCCGCGGCCCGCCGCGACGACGGCATCGTGCGGCTGCACTCGGGCGACGTGCCCGGCGCCGCCTACCAGGTGCCGCTCGACGCGCTCACCCCGGGCCGCGACGGCGGCTGGGCGGCGTACCCCTCGGGCGTCGCCTGGGCGCTGCGCGAGGCCGGCCTGCCCGTCGGCGGCGCGGACATCCACCTGGCCAGCACCGTGCCCACCGGGGCCGGGCTGTCCTCCTCGGCCGCGCTGGAGGTCGCCACCGGGGCGGCACTGTCCGAGCTGTACGACCTGGGCCTCTCGCGGGAGCTGCTGGCCCGCCTGTGCCAGCAGGCCGAGAACGACTTCGTCGGCATGCCCTGCGGGATCATGGACCAGATGGCCTCCGCCTGCTGCACCGCCGGGCACGTACTGCACCTGGACACCCGCGACCTGGCGCAGCGGCAGGTCCCCTTCGACCTGGCCGCCGAGGGGCTGCGGATGCTCGTCGTCGACACCCGCGTCAAGCACACCCTGGCCGACGGCGCCTACGCGGGACGCCGCCGGGCCTGCGAGGCGGGAGCCGCGGCGCTCGGGGTGCCCGCGCTGCGCGACGTGTCCCGCGACGAACTGGACGCGGCCCTGGCCCGCCTGGACGCCGGCCTCGACGACCCCGAGGTGCGCGGCTGCGTGCGTCACGTCGTCACCGAGAACCGGCGCGTCGAGGAGACCATCGCGCTGCTCGACGCGGGCCGCACCCGCGAGGTCGGCCCCGTGCTGAGCGCGGGACACGCCTCCCTCAGGGACGACTTCCGGGTCTCCTGCCAGGAGCTGGACCTGGTCGTGGACACGGCGCTCGCCGCCGGCGCGCTCGGTGCCCGGATGACCGGCGGCGGCTTCGGCGGCTCGGCGATCGTGCTGGTGGAGGAGTCGGACACCGAGAAGGTCGGTGCGGCCGTCACCTCCGCGTTCGCGTCGGCCGGCCACCTGGTGCCGCACCTGTTCGAGGCCGTACCGAGCGCGGGGGCGCGGCGGTTGTGAGCGCCCCCGCGAGCGCCCCGGCGAGCGCTGTGCGCGCTCCCGGTGTGCTGCGGTGAGCGTCCCCTCGGCTCACAAGATGCCCACAAGTTTTGTGATTTGCCTTCCCTTGCCACAGCCCAGCCGTACTCTGAGTCGTATGCACAGCGCCGGTGGGGGCCGGCGCTGATCAGGGGGCGAGACAGCCGGGTACGACGCCCAGGGGCGGGGTAGACAGACGAACACGGCGGCGGTCGTGTCGCTGCGCGCTTCCCGCACATGGGCGCCGTGCCCGCACTGCCAGGGGGTGCCATGCAACGTATTCGCGTGCTGGTCGTCGACGACCACCGGATCTTCGCCGAGTCCTTGGCCGCCGCGCTCGCGGCCGAACAGGACGTCGAGGTAGGCGCGGCGGGCAGCGGAGCGGCAGCGCTGCGCCATCTGGAGCGGGGCGCGGCGGAGGGCCGCAGGTTCGACGTGCTGCTGGTCGACGCCGACCTGGGCACGCCGATGAACGGCACCGCACCCCCGGCGCCCGTGCCGGTGCGCACGAACGGCGAGCGGCCCGCCGCCGCCCCGGCGCCGGGCCAGGCCCCGGCCGCCGCCCCGGCAGCGGTCGCCGCCACGGCGACGCTCCCGTCCTCCGCTCCCCTCCCGGCACGGCACCTGAGCGCGGCGCCGTTCGAGGAGCAGGGCGCCGACGGGACGGCCGCGGCCAACCCTTCCGCCACCACCGCCGTGTCCGCGCCTTCGGGTGGTTTACCGCTGGTGGCGCGCGTACGGACCGAATACCCGGCCGTGCGCACCGTCGTCCTCGCCGAGCGCGACGACCCCCGGCACGCCGCGGCGGCACTCCAGGCAGGGGCGGGCGGCTGGGTCGCCAAGGACTGCTCCCTCTCCCGGCTGCTCCAGGTCATCCGCGGGGTCCTCAAGGACGAGACCCACCTGTCGCCCGCCCTTCTCACCGGCGTCCTCAGGGAGCTGACCGCCACCCGCAAGCACCGCACCGAGAGCGAACGCCTCGTCGAATCCCTCACCCCGCGCGAGCGGGAGGTGCTGCGGTGCATGGTCGCCGGGCTGGGCCGCAAGGCCGTCGCCGAGCGCCTCTACCTCTCGCCGCACACGGTGCGCACCCACATGCAGAACGTCCTGGGGAAGCTGGGCGTCCACTCCACCCTGGCCGCGGTCGCGCTCGCCCGGCGCGCCGGCGTGGGCCCGGCCGAGCTGGAGCCCGCGGCGGCGCGCTGAGGTCCCACCAGGTGTCGTAGCCGGTGCCTATGCTGTGCCGCCTCTACCGAGACGAGCGTGGGAGCGGCGACGATGCAGCAGATGACCGAGGCCCAGTGGCGCGACTTCATCCTCGCCGGGACCCGCACCGGCAAGCTGGCGACGGTCCGCAAGGACGGCCGCCCCCACGTGACGCCCGTGTGGTTCCTGCTGGACGACGAGGGGCGCCTGCTGTTCACCACCGACGGCGACTCCCTCAAGTCCGTCTCCCTACGCCGCGATCCCCGCTTCGCCCTGTGCGTCGACGACCAGGAGCCCCCGTTCAGCTTCGTGATGCTCGAATGCGTCGCCGAGGAGTTCATCGAAGACCTCGACGTTCTGCGCGACTGGGCCACCCGGATCGCCGGCCGCTACATGGGGCCGGAGCAGGCCGACGCGTTCGGCGAGCGCAACGCCGTCCCCGGCGAGTACCTGGTGCGGGCACACGTGGCGCGGGCCATCGCCTACGCGGACATCGCCGACTGAGCGAGCCGCGGGCCCGGGCCGGGGCGGGCGGGGGCCGCACACGCTTCGCGAGGCGTGCTTCGGGCGGACGGTCTCAGACCGAGTGCCGCGGGGGCGGGCGGTCTCAGACCGAGTGCTTGAAGACGCTCCAGCCGCCGTCCACGACCAGCCCTGCGCCCGTCACGAACGAGGCGTCCTCGGACAGCAGGAAGGCGATGGCGGCGGCTACCTCGTCGGGCCGACCGTGGCGGCCGACGACCGTCTCGTGCGCCGCCTGCCGCCGGTCCTCCTCCTCGACCCCGTCCCACGCCGGCGTCATGACCGGACCAGGCAGCACGCAGTTGACCCGTACCCGCGGGCCGAAGTCCACTGCCAACTGGCGGCCCAGCCCGGTCAGGCCCGCCTTGCTCGCGGCGTACGCGGGCCGCGCGTGCAGTCCGACCAGGGCGTGCACCGAGGACGTCAGCACGATCGAGCCGCCCTGCCGGCGGAGGTCCTCCACACAGGCGCGCACCCCCAGGAACGCGCCGGTCAGGTTGGTCTGGAGCTGGCTCTCCCAGTCGGCGACGGAGATCTCGTCGGCGGCGCCGTGCCGCGCCATCGCCGCGTTGCACACCAGCCCGTCCACCGGTCCGAACCCCTCGTGCGCGGTCGCCACCGCGCGCGCCCAGGCGGGTTCGTCCGTCACGTCGCCCAGAACGAAGGCGGCACGTCCGCCGGACGCCGTGATCTCGCGCGCCGTGCGGTGCGCCCCCGGCTCCTCCTTGTCGAGGAGGACGACGGCCGCCCCCTCGTCCGCCAGCCGGTGCGCCGTGGCGGCCCCGATCCCGGAGCCTCCCCCGGAGATGACGACCGTACGTGATGCGAACCGCGCGCCCATGGCCATGCGCGTGATCGTAGGGGCACGGCGGCCGGTCCGGTAGGGCACGGCGCGGTCCCCGCACGCGCGGGTGGCGCGGGGTGTGCC
>NZ_JASKYT010000280.1:0-9605 GCF_041028275.1 Streptomyces sp. PU-14G | reverse complement strand
GGGGAGGGAGGGCCCACCAGAGCGGTACGTGAGACAGGCACCCCCTCCCCTCGTGCTCCCCTCGCACAGCGGGCCTCTCCCTCTGTCACAGAAGCTGTGACAGAAAGCCGCGAAAAATAGTTTGCGCCCGCCGTGCGGAGCCTCATAGCCTTCCGGACATGGAGAGGGCGGGCCTTTTCGTCCCGCCCACTTCATGCTCTACTCAGTCCTGAACATCTACGGATCGGCCCTCGCGGCCGGTCCCCGAGACGCCGAGAGGAGGCGAGACCAGTGGCCACGATGAAGACGAAGATCAAAATGACTGATCACTCGGTCATTCGCGCCTGCCTGCTCGGCTCCCGCCTCCACGGCACCGGTGTGTCCGGTGTCGCGCTGGGCGGCAATGAGCGACCGACCCAGGCACCCGAGGCAGCAGCACAGGCACGGGCAGCAGTGGCCTTTGCCAGTGGCTTCGTGGCCGACGGTGCCGGCGAGGGACGCCAGAAGACGCAGCGCTACACCATGTGGGCCTTCCGTGGGCTCGATCCCTGGAGAGATCCAGCCTGATCGGCGAGATCAGGTCGGCACCTTCCAGGGCCGCGGAACCCACACCGGGATCCGCGGCCCTTCTGTTTGCCCCGACCGGCCACCAGCCGGACCGACCAACAACAGACACACGACAGACAGGAAGAACCGACAGTGCACACCGAGACGCACCCCAACCCGTTGCGCCCCGCGCCTTCTCTGCCGCCTGATGCCACCACGGAGGACTCCTTGACCGCCCCGCAGTTCACCCTCACCGAGCTCGACGACGCGATCGAACGCCTCGGCGTCGACGTGCCCTGCCGTTCCTACGACCCGGAGGTCTTCTTCGCCGAGGCGCCGGCCGACGTCGAGTACGCGAAGTCCCTCTGCCAGACCTGCCCGCTGCGTGAGGCCTGCCTCGCCGGCGCCAAGGACCGCCGGGAGCCCTGGGGCGTCTGGGGCGGCGAGCTGTTCGTCCAGGGCGTTGTCGTCCCGCGCAAGCGTCCGCGGGGGCGTCCGCGTAAGAACCCGGTGACGGCATGAGCCCCCGCCGCCACGGCTCGGCCGCCCGCCGCACGGCGGCTGCCGGAACGATCGACAACCCGTCGGCGCTGGACCCCCGTATGCGCCACCTCACGAAGCAGGATCCAACGATGACATCCACCCGCGAGATCACCGCCCGCTCCCACTCACACTCCGACGCGACGCTCGTCCGTCAGAACAGGAACCGCGACATGCAACTCATGCCAGAAAGCCTGGCGAGGGTGCACATACACGACAGGCTGAGGGAGGCGGATGCGGAGCGGCGGGCGCTGCGACTGCGGACCGCCCGCCGCCTCCAGCGCCGGGCCGAACGGGCCACCCTCAAGGCGCGGCGCGCCTTGGCCATGGCCGTCATGCAGTAGGGAACATCCGCGGATCCGTCTGCGGAAAGAGCCGGGGCGTTCGCCCCGGCTCTTTCGCCGTTCGGGGGAGCCGCGCGGCCGATGGGCGACGCTGGGTGGCGGCCCTGCGGTGCGAGCGGCGGCCTCAGGGCATCCGTGCCCGGGGCGGGCGGGGGCCGACACCCGTGGTCACGACGCGGCTTCGGACGGCTCCGCTTCTCCGGACCCGGCGGTCTCAGCGGCCTCGGCGGACTTGGTGGTCTCAGCGGTCTCAGCGGCCTCGGTGGCTCCGGTGGCTTTGGTGGCTTCGGCAGGGCCGGCGGGCCGGGGAGGTTGCTTTGTGGGGGCGAAACCTGGGACCCAGCTCTCCATGTCGTCGCGCATCCGTACGGTGGCGCCGAGCTGGCACAGCACGCCGATGGTGCTCAGCGTCACCCGGTGGATGAGCAGGTAGGAGGGGGGCAGGTTGAGCTGCCGGCCCAACTGGTGGGCGGGGGAGCGCGGGTCGGCTATGCGGGCCGCCTGCCCCCGCATCCACTCCCTGCCGAAGGTGAACTCGGACACGTGGGCAGGCTCGATGATGGGCAGCAGATAATCCCGTACCTCTTCGGGATCCAGCTCGATCCGCTCTTTGACGAACCCTTCTTCCCGCAGCAGCTCATAGGCGGTCTCGGCGTCGCCGTCGAGTATCAGCCGCAGCACGGCGCCGATGGTGGGCGGGAGCCCTTCCGGCAACCGGTCCACGGTGCCGAAGTCCATCACTCCGAGCCGCCACTCCCCGGGCGTGGTCCTGCCGTCGGTCACGAGGCGGAAGTTGCCCGGATGCGGGTCGGCGTGCAGCAGCCCGGTGCGCATGGTCCCCGAGAAGAGGAAGCGGCTCAGCAGCTGCCCGGCACGGTCGCGCTCCTCCTGGCTGCCGTCGGATATCACCTCCGAGAGCGGTGTGCCCGGCAGCCATTCGGTCACCAGCACCTGCTCGCCCTGGTGCACCACGTCGGGTATCACCACGTCCGGGTCTTCGGCGAACTCCTGTGCGTAGGTGTGCTGGGCCTCCGCTTCAAGGCCGTAGTCCAGTTCCTCGGTCACCCGTTCGTGCATCTCGGTGATGAGCGGCTTGATGTCCATACCGGGGACGAGGGGGCCCAGCAGACGTGCGAAGCGTCCGAGTTGGGCGAGGTCGGAGGCCAGGGCCTCGCCCGCACCCGGGTACTGCACCTTTACGGCGACGTCGCGCCCGTCGTGCCAGACGGCGCGATGCACCTGGCCTATGGAGGCGGCTGCCGCGGGTTTGTCGTCGAACTCGGCGAACTGCTCCCGCCACTGTTCTCCCAGCCGTTCCGCCAGGATCGCGTGCACCGTGGCGGCAGGCATGGGCGGGGCGGCCTCCTGGAGGCGGGTCAACGTGGCGCGGTAGGGGCCGGCCAGCTCGTCGGGGAGCGCGGACTCGAAGACCGAGAGCGCCTGGCCGAACTTCATGGCGCCCCCCTTCAACTCTCCGAGCACCTTGAACAGCTGCTCGGCGGTGCGCTGTTGCAGCTCCTGGCCGACCAGGTCGGCGGAGAGGCCGCCGAGACGCTTGCCCAGCCCCCAGGCGGAGCGGCCCGCGAAACCCAACGGCAGGGCGGCCAGTTTGGCCGTACGTGTCACCGCCTTGCGGGGAAGATCAGTCATGCGCCCCTCCAACTCCACTGACAGCTCGATCGAGACGGCACCGAGGACGACGGCTACCCCGTCATTGTCGCGTGCGGGCGGCCGTTCGCGGAGTCCACGGGCGGGGCGCTCACGGAAGCGGCACCGCATGGACACTCGGGATGCGCGGTGAACTCCTCGGTGGCCGGCAACAGGTGGGGCAGAGCGAACCGCAGGCGATACCCCACCGCGCACGCGCCGTCGCCGTCGAGGTAGCTGAGGGCGTAGGAGGCCGTGGCTCCGGCGACCATGGTGGCCAGCGCGGTGTCGCAGGCGGGGACCCCCGTGCGCCGCCTGCTCGCCGTCCGCCACTGGCCCACCAGCATCGGCCAGCTCGGCTCCCGCTCCGCCCTGGCGCGCGTCAGGCAGTCGGAGCACGGCGAGGAACCGGGCAGCACCAGGGGCCCGACCACGCCGGTGGCCTCCACCACGCCGCCGTACAGATGCGGGGTCCGTGCGGACAGGAACCGCTCGGCGACCTCCGGGTCAGGGGCGTAGGCGTCCAGCCCGTCGCGCGGCGCGATGACCACCAGGTCGACGCCTCCTCGCGCCGTGCTCTTCCAGGCGCGTGATTCCCGCACCGCGCCGCGTGCCGCCACATCGCGACGCGTTCCCACCTGGTCCGCCGGGAGCCCGCCCGGCGCGGTGTCCCACTCCTCGACCACTCCGCCGTCCACGACATCCACCTGTCCCACACCGGCCGCCGCCAGTGTGGCCGCCACGGCAGCGCCCACGCGGCCGGCGCCCCGCACCTGTACGCGGGCCTCGCGGCGTGCCGCGAGACGGCGCACCGCACCTCCGGGCTCGCGGTGCACCACCGACAGGGAGGCCAGATCCGGCCGTAACCGGTCGGTGACGCTCGCGGAGGCCGCACGGTCGGCTGTCGCGTCGTCCAGCACCCCCGCCGTCGCGAGCCGTTCGGTGAGCTTGCCGGGGGTCTGGGGCGCGAGACCGAGCCTGTGGGCCTCCTGCTGGAGGCGCTCCATGCTGCGGGTGCCGTCCATCAACTCCATGAAGGCGGCCGTGGCGTCACCCATCGGCCCCAGGAGTACGGCGTGCGCGGGCGCCACGCCGTACTGCACGGTCTCGCGGTCGCGCCAGCCACGACGCAGTGCGGGTTTGATCATCGGATGCATGCTGCTCCTCGATGCCGGGGACGGCCGGGCAAGGGGCGGGCCCGTCCCGGCCCGGCCGTCGTTCGGTGGTGACGATCACTTTCGTTGACCGACGCCGACAGCATGCGGCCGACCGCCCGATCGACGCGCTGAGTTATCCACAGGCATCCGTGTTAGTCGTACAAATACGGGGCGCTGACTTCCTCCGCCGTCAGCGGGTAACGTCGAGGCGTGCCCGCCGACCCGCTGAACAGCACCAGCCGCACCAGCCCAAGCGCGGTCGAGGTGCGCCGCAGTGCGCGCCGTCGCCGTACGGTCTCCGCCTACCGGGAGGGAGACCGCACGGTCGTGCTCCTCCCGGCGCGCATGACGGCCGACGAGGAGAAACGCTGGGTCGGCGTGATGCTCGACAAGCTCGCCGCGCAGGAGAGCCGGCGGATGCTGGACGACGACGATCTGGCGCGGCGTGCGGCGCAGCTGTCCGCGCAGTATCTGGACGGGCACGCCTGCCCCTCCACGGTGCGCTGGGTCACCAACCAGAACACCCGCTGGGGGTCGTGCACCCCGGCGGAGGGCAGTATCCGCCTCTCCCACCGGCTCCAGGGGATGCCCGAGTACGTCATCGACTACGTACTTCTCCACGAGCTGTCGCATCTGCTCGTCCCCGGGCACGGGCCGCGTTTCTGGCGGCTGTTGGAGGCGTATCCGCGCACCGAGCGGGCGCGCGGATACCTGGAGGGTGTCGCGGCGGCGGAGCGGCTGCCGCATCTGCCCGTCTCCGGGGGCAAGGAAGAGGACGACATCTGACCTTGCCGTCGAGGTGGGTCGGAAGCACAGGCGGTGCCTGCCCCGGGTGCCGGCGGTGAGGGACCTCACGATCACCTGCCCCGGCAGGGCAACGGTCCCGTTGTCCTACGGCGGTCGCCGCCGACGTCCGTCCGCTCGCCATCTCAACCGCCAGCCGCCGCCAGTCGTGCGGTGCCTCAGCCGCCAGCCGTCAGCCGCCACCAGCTGTTCCGCCAGCAGCCAGCAGCCAGCAGCCACCAGCCGCCACCCCCGGCGGCCATGACAGCCGCGCCGTCATCCGGCGGCCACGTAGCTCACACGAGCGGGTCCGGGTGGTGGGCGGAGCGCAGGGCCGCCGCCGTCTGCCGGGCGAGCCGTACCACGGACTCGTCGGCGACCTCGGCCACCTCGTCGAGGCCGACCCAGCGCAGCTCCAGTGACTCGTCGCTGATCGCCTCCACGGCTCCCGCCGGAGCGAGGGCCGCGTACTGGACGTCCAGGTGCCACGCGCACGGGGTGCGGTGTCTGTCGAGCCTGACGGGGCCGCCGGGCAGCAGCGTCAGGCCGGTGATCCCGGACTCCTCCGTCGCCTCCCGCAGCGCGGCGTCGGCCACGGTGGCGTCCCCGGGTTCGCAGTGGCCGCCCATCTGGAGCCACATGCGCAGCTTGCGGTGCAGGGTCAGCAGCACTCTGCCGCCGTCCGGCTCGACGACCAGGGCGCTGGCCGTCAGATGCCCGGCGGAGCACGCTTTCCACATGCCGTCCGGGTGTGTGGCCAGGTGGCGGAGGTAGTCCTGACGCAACTCCTCCTGCTCGCTGTCACCGTCCGAGTGGCGCCACCGGGTCAGAACCCGTTCCGCGTCGGCGTGGAGAGCGCCCGGTGCCGCCTTCACTGCTTGCCCTCGTCCTCTCCGCCTCCGGAGCCGCCCTCGTCCTTGCCATCCGCCTGGCCGTCCGCCTCGCCGCCACCGCGTCGACCCTTGCCGTCGTCCGCTGTGCCGGTGCCGGTGCCGGTGCCGGTGCCGGTGCCGTCCGTCCGGTCGGTTCGGTCGGTGCCGTCCGTCCCGTCCGTGCCCTCCGAGCCCCGGCGTGGGGTGTCTCCGTGGGGACCGTCGCCCGGGGACGGCTCGCTGGGCGACTCGGTGGACCGTTCGGTGCCCGCAGCCGCGTCACCCAGAATGCGGTCGAGCTCGGAGAAGTCCGGCTGCTCGCGGTGTACGAAGGCGTCCGGGTCGTCCAAGTCGGCCGCGGTGGGCAGCATGTCCGGGTGCTCCCACAGGGCGTCGCGCCCCTCGGAGCCGCGGGCGTCGGCCAGGGAGGCCCACAGCCGGGAGGCGTCCCGCAGCCGGCGCGGGCGCAACTCCAGGCCGATCAGCGTGGCGAACGTCTGCTCGGCGGGGCCGCCGGAGGCGCGTCGCCTGCGCAGCGTCTCGCGCAGTGCCGAGGCCGACGGCAGGTGGGGTTCGGCAGCCGCGTGCACGACCGCGTCCACCCAGCCCTCCACCAGCGCCAGCGCCGTCTCCAGCCGGGCGAGCGCGGCCTTCTGCTCGGGGCTGTCCTCGGGCTGGAACATGCCCTGCTGCAGCGCCTCCTGCAGCTCCTCGGGGCGCTGCGGGTCGAGCTGGCCGACGACGTCCTCGAGCTTGGCCGTGTCCACCTTGATGCCCCGCGCGTACCCCTCCACGGCGCCGAAGAGGTGCGAGCGCAGCCACGGCACGTGGGCGAACAGCCGCTGGTGAGCCGCCTCCCGCAGTGCGAGGTAGAGCCGGACCTCCTCCTGCGGGATGCCCAGCCCCTTGCCGAGGGCCTCGATGTTGACCGGCAGCAGAGCGGCCTTGCCCGCGGGGCCCAGCGGGAGGCCGACGTCGCTGGAGCCGACGACCTCACCGGCGAGCACGCCCAGGGCCTGCCCGATCTGGGTGCCGAACATGGCGCCGCCCATGGAGCGCATCATGCCGAGCAGCGGCCCGGCCATGGCCTGCATCTCCTCGGGCAGCACGCTGCCCATGGCGGCACCGACGCGCTCGGCGACCGGGTCGACCAGGTCCTTCCAGACCGGCAGGGTGGATTCCACCCACTCGGCGCGGCTCCAGGCCAGCGCCGTGCCGGAACCGGACGGCAGCGAGGTGACGCCGTCCAGCCACAGGTCGGCCAGGCGTACCGCCTCCTCGACGGCCGCACGGTCCTGCGGGCCGACGGAGGCGTCCTTGGAGCCGTCCTGCGCGCCCGCGGCGACGGTCTGGCGGGCGATGTCCTTGGCCATGTCCCAGTTCACCGGGCCGCCCTCGTAGGAGAGCATCTGGCCCAGCTTCTGGAAGGCCGCTCCCAGGTCGCTCGGGTCGAACTGGCCCTGCTGGCCGCCGCCCAGCGAGCCGAACATCGCGGCGAGCGGGTTGTCGGCTCCGCCGGAGCCGGGACCGCCGCCGAAACCGAACGGGTTGGGCGTGCCGCCGCCCGGCTGCTGGCCGCCGCCCTCCGGCTTCTTCTTGCCGTCGTCCCCGTCCTCGGGCTCCTCGGGAGGTACGCCGAATCCGAATGGGGTGTCACTCACGGGTTTCCTCGGCTCTGTCTCGTCTGTCTCGTCGGACGGTTCTTGTGGTTCCGGGACGGTCTGCGTGTCGCGCATGTCCTGGGTGCGATCTGCGAGCTCTGCCCCCAGCCTAGACACCAGTCAGGCAGGATGGAGCCTGCGCACCTCGTACCAGAAACAACCACTGGAGACGCCCGGTGAGTTCCTCCGAGTCCCACGTTCGCGCAGCGCGAACCCCGACCGTCGCCGTCACCGGCGCCGCCGCGGGGGTCGGCGCGCTGCTCACCGAGCGGCTCGCGGCCTCCGAGGAGATCAAGCAGGTTATCGCCCTCGACGAGCGGCGGGGCGAGGTGAGCGAGGCCCAGTGGCACACGCTGGACGTGCGTGACCCGGCCATCGCCGACCGGCTGCGCGGGGACGGCGACCCGGTGGACGTCGTCGTCCACCTCGCGCTCGACCTCGGCCTGGAGACCGACCCGGCCGCCCGCACCGCCTACAACGTGCGCGGCACCCAGACGGTGCTGACCGCCGCCGCGGCGGCGGGTGTCCGCCGCGTCGTCCTGTGCACCTCGGCGATGGTCTACGGAGCGTTCCAGGACAACGACGTACCGCTGTCGGAAGAGGCGGAGCTGCGGGCGACAGCCGACGCCACCGGCGTGGGGGATCTGCTGGAGATCGAGCGCCTGGCCAGGCGCGCTCCCCGTGCCCACCCGGGGCTGAACGTCACCGTGCTGCGCCCCGCCGTGTTGGTGGGCGCGGGCACGGACACCACACTGACCCGCCATTTCGAGTCGCCGCGGCTGCTGGTGGTCGCCGGATCGCGCCCTTGCTGGCAGTTCTGCCACGTCGACGACCTGGTCACCGCGCTCGAGTACGCGGCGCTGGAGAGGGTCGAGGGCGAGGTCGCGGTCGGCTGCGACGGCTGGCTGGAGCAGGAGGAGATCGAGCAGCTGACGGGCATGCGGCGCATGGAGCTGCCCTCCAGCGTCGCCCTGGGAGCCGCTTCCCGGCTGCACCGGCTCGGTCTGACGCCCTCCCCGGCGGCCGACCTCGCCTACACCATGTATCCCTGGGTCGTCAGCGGCAGCAGGCTCCACGACGCGGGCTGGCGGCCCCGGTGGACGAACGAGGACGTGCTCGCCGAACTGTTGGAGGAGGTGGCGGGCAGGCACACGGTCGCCGGGCGGCGCCTCGGCCGCACGGAGGCGGCGACGGCGGCCGGTGCGGCGGGTGCCACGGTGGCCCTGATCGGCACCGCGGCCCTGGTACGCAGGGCGCGCAAGCGCCGTGGTCTGTGAGGGACGGGCACGCCCCCGGGGGGCGGGGCACCGGGCGTCTGTGAGCGGCGGTAGGTCCCACGGCCGGTCCGCCGGGGTCTGCGGGGGACGACGGTACGTCCCACGGCCGGTCCGCCGGGGTCTGCGGGGGACGACGGTACGTCCCACGGGCGGTCCGCCGGGGTCTGTGAGCGGCGGCGGTTTCCCCGCGTCAGCGCCGTGCTCCGGGTGCGCGGACAGCCGCAGCGCGCGGGAAGCCGGGTGTTCCGGATCGACGGCGGGTAGGGCAGCATGACCGGCATGGCACAGACGTACGACACAGCCGGCAGCGGCGGCCAGGGGACGTACCCCGACCACCCCGGCGAGCAGGGCGCCGAGGACCCCATCCGCCTGCTGGGGGTCCGCGAGACGCCACTGTCCGTGGACGAGGTCTTCGCCGCGGTCGGTGACGACGCGGCGGGTGGGACGGCGCTCTTCGTCGGCACCGTCCGCGACCATGACGGCGGGAGCGACGTCGCCCGTTTGGGCTACTCTGCGCATCCCAGCGCGGAGACCGAGCTGCGCCGTGTCGCCGAGAAGGTCGCGGCCGACCATCCGGTGCGCGCCCTCGCAGCCGTGCACCGTGTCGGCGATCTCGCGGTGGGGGACCTGGCCGTGGTGGTGGCGGTCTCCTGTCCGCACCGCGCCGAGGCGTTCGACGCCTGCCGCAAGCTCATCGACGACCTCAAGCACGAGGTGCCGATCTGGAAGCATCAGACGTTCTCGGACGGCACCGAGGAGTGGGTCGGAGCCTGACCCTCCCCGAGACCTGCCCCCGCCG
>NZ_JASKYT010000028.1:0-35235 GCF_041028275.1 Streptomyces sp. PU-14G | reverse complement strand
GTCCTCGCCCCCGACTTCGTCCTCCGTGTCGCCGGGCTGCCCCTCTCGGCCCTCGACCCGCTGCGCGCACGAGACACCGCGGCATGGGTGCGGCGCGCACTCGCGCTGGAGGCCGAGGCGGCGGCGCTGGCGCCCGAGGCGGAGGACGCTCTTGCCGAGGCTGTCGCCCGGACCAGCCAGGCGGCCGTCCGGCGCGGCCTGCTCGCGCTGCGCCGCGACATCCACAACGCCCGCGCCCCCGCGCCCTCGGCGCAGCGGGCCGCCGGGCCGGTACCGCCGCCCGTCACCCGCTGGCTCTCCGTACGCCGCCGCTACGACGACGCGCTCGCCGCGGCCGAACGGACCCTGGCCACCGAACTCGCCGCAGCCCGCACCTGGCTGCGCGCCCTCGCCCGCGGTCCCGTCCTCCGCGCCGGCCTCCAGGCGGCCTCCCCCTCCCTCGACGCCGCCCTGCCCGGATACCTGGCGTGCGACGCGGCCACAGCCCCCCAGGACAAGCGCCGCCGGAAGGCGGAGCGCGCCCTCGTCTCCTACGTCTACCGGGCCGCGCTCAAGACCAGCCCCTTCAGCACCTTCACCTCCCTCGCCCACGGCCGCTTCGGCGCATCGCGGGAAGCCCTGCGGCTCTGCCTGACATCGGGAGCGCAGGACGTGCGGCCCGTGCTACGGGCGCGGCCCAACCTCACCGCCGTCCACGAGATCACACAAGCGGCACTCGGCGACCCGGCCACTCGTGCCGCGCTGCCCTTCCGCGCGGTGGGCGGGCGGCGCCGGATCGACGGACGGCTCCACTACACACGCCGCCGCTACCGCGAAGTCGACACCGGCATCGCCCTGGCCGCGCCGGGTGTGCTGCGCGAGGAGCCGTTCCGGCTCCCGGCGGGCCCCGTACTCGTCGAGGCGCTGGAGCTCCTCGACGCCGCTCCGGGCGACGGGCTCACCCTCCCCCAGCTCGCCCATGCCCTGCACGGGGCCGACCCCGACCGCAGGCCCCGCGACCAGCTCTCCCGCTACCTGGACAGGCTGGTGGAGTGCGGATTGCTGGTCACCCCCGCCCTCTCGCTCGACGTCCACCACCCCGACCCGGTGGCGGAACTGGCCTCCCGACTGCGCGACCTGGGCGGACCGGCCGGTGCGCCGGCCCTGCTCGCCGACGACCTCGACCGTCTCGGCACCCTCACCCACGCCTACCCCCTGACACCGCCCGAGGAGCGGTCCCGGCGCACGGCCGCGCTCCGTGCCGCGACCGCAGGCGCACAGCGCAGACTCGGCCGTGCGGAGCCCGTCGTGCCCCGCACGGCCGTCTACGAGGACGCCGTGCTCCCCGGGTACGGGGCAGCCGGGCGCGCCGCGTGGGAAGACGGGCCGCTCCCCGCGCTGCGGCGGTTCGCCCGGCTGCTTCCCGCGTTCGATCTGCTGCTCGGCGACCGGCTGGTGGCCCGCGCGCACTTCCGGTCCCGCCACGGCCCGGGCGGCACCTGCCAGGACGTGCCGGGCTTCGCACACGACCTCTACCGGACATGCGGCCACCTGCTGTCCGACCTCCGCACGCCGCTGGGCGCGCTCGCGGCGGACGGGAGGTACCGGCCGCGCGCCAACCCGCTCGCGGACCCGGGGATCGCGGCGCTGAGCGCGGCCCACGAGGAGTTCGCCCGCGCCCTGCGTACGGCTCTCGGCACACAGCTCCCCGAGTCGCCGGAACTGGTCCTGCCCGACGAGGCGCTGGAGCGGGCGGCGGCGCTGCTGCCGCCCGGCAGCGGCGCCCTGCCGCGGAGTTACGCCTGCTACCTCCAGTGGATCCGGCCCGCCCAGCACGCCCGAGCACCGCGCGCGGTGCTCAACTGGGTACATACCGGCCTCGGACAGCCACTCGCCCGCTTCGCCCACTCCTTCACACCCCGGCCGCAGGCCGCGCACGCCGTGGTCGACGCGCTACGCGCACGGCACGAGGAGCTGTTGCCGCCCGGCGCCGTCTTCGCGGAGCTCAGCGGTGGCTACGACACCTCGAACGTCACTCTGCGCCCCGCCGTGGCGCCGTACCGCCTGGTCGGCCCGGCCGACACCGGGCACGGGCCGGTGTCGGCGCTCCTCCCCGTCACGGACCTGCCCCTGGTCGACGACGAGGAGAGCGGGGAACTGCAGCTGCGCTCGGTGCGACTGGGCAAGCGGGTGGTGCCGCTGTGGCTGGGCGGTCTGGTGCCCATGGCACTGCCCTGCATCCAGCGCACGCTGCTGACGCTCTCCCCGGCGTCCATGCCGATGGCAACCGACGTGTGGAAGTGTCTGGACAGCGACACGCTGCCCGCACAGCGTCCACGCGTGCGCTGCGGACCGCTGGTGCTGGCGCGCCGCTCCTGGCACTTCGCGGGGGCCGGACTGCCGCACGCGCAGCCCCCGGTGGACACCGCGCACGGCCTCTTGGCCCGGCGGCGCTGGTGGCAGGCGGCCGGGCTGCCGACGCGGGTGATGGCCCGTACGGACACCGACACCAAGCCGCAACCGGTGGACGCCGACAGCCCGCTCTCCCTCGCCCTGCTCGACCACCGGTTGCGCGGCTCCACCCAGGCGGTCTTCACCGAGCTGCTCCCCGATGTCGGTGAGGCGGCCCTGGACCTGGGCGGCCACCGCCACGTCTCGGAAGTGTGCGCCGAACTGGACGCCGCGCCGACCGGCCCGCACCCCACGGTCCCCGCACCCGCACCCGCACCCGTACCCGGGAAGGATCTGTCCCGATGACCGAGGACGCCACGGCGCCCACCCCCGACCACGCAACCGGCCGGACCGGCTGGACCTGCCAGGCCGACCAGGCCAGCCGGACCGGCGGGACCGGCCAGACCAGCGGCACAGGCGGAACCGACGGGAGCGGTGGGACCGGCCAGGAGGCTCCCGCCAGGCAGCACGGACGCCTCACCCCGCTCAACGCCGACGACCGGCCACCCGCCGAACTGCGCCCAGGACAGTGGCTGTCCGCGCACGTCTACTACTCCGCCGACCGCGACCCGCTGCTGTCGGACTGCGTCCGGCCCCTCTTCACGCGGCTGCGCCGCGAAGGCCTCGCCCAGGGCTGCTACTTCCTGCGGCACTGGCTGGAGGGTGCCCACCTGCGGCTGCGGATCCAGCCCGCCGGCCTCTCGGCCGTGCCCGCCCTCACCCGCGTCGTCGAAGAAGAAGTCGGCGCCTACCTGCGCCGCCACCCCGCGGTCCACGACCCCCGCACCGAACTGAGCGATGCGCTCTACCGTCGACGCTTCCACCTCGAATTCTCCGAGGCCCAGTGGAACGCGCGCTACGGGCCGGACACCACGCGCATGCCGCGCCGTCCCGACAACACACTCGCCTACCTCGCCTACGAACCCGAAGTGGCACGCTACCGCGGCCCCGCAGGCGTCGCGCTGGCCGAATGGCACGCGCAGTACTCCAGCGACCTCGTCCTCAGCCTGTTGGCCTCCACCGCCACCCGCAGCGGCAGCGCGCGGTTGGGCACCGCCGCACAACTGATCGCGGCCCTCGCCCTGTCGGTGCTCCGGGACACACACCGTGCGGTCGCCTTCCTCGATGACCGCATGGCCGCCTGGCAGACGCTGTTCCACGAGCGCTACAGCAGCTACGACGCCGCCTACCAGCGCATGGCGGGCCCGCTGGGCGACAAGGTGACGGCTCTGTGCGCGGGCATACTCGACGGGCAGTCCGACCGCCTCACCGGGTATGTGCACCGCTGGGCCGAACACGGCGACGCTCTGCGCACACGCATCGACGAGGCCACCCGGCGCGGCGAGCTGGTCTCCGACACGACCTGCGGGACGACGCGCCCGGTGGACCCCGACACAGCGCGGAACGTGCTGCTGGCCCTCTTCACCCACATGCTGTGCAACCGGCTCGGGGTGACCGCGAGCAGCGAGGACTACCTGGCCTTCGTGCTGCGCCGCGCCCTGGCCGAGCGCGGGTGACGGGCGCCTGGAAGGAGGTTTTCGACGACCTGGCAACGGCCCTTGACCCTGACGAGAACACGTCTCCACAATGGCGGGCGACCGAGTAACTACCGTGGCTGACGAGGGAGTTGGGGCACATGCTCGCTGACGAGCTGGAGACGCTGGAAGCCGAGGTCTTCGAGATCGAGGAGATCGAGGAGCCGCCGCAGGTGATCGCAAGCTGCACCACCACAGGCTCACACTGCCACGACACCATCATCTGACCACCCCCGACAGACAGACAGGACGGTCGCCGCGGCGTTTCACCCGCCCGCCTCGGGCGCACCAACGCCGCGGCGCCCCTCTGAGCGCGCACGACAGGCCCGCGAACAGGGAGCACTGTCGTACTGGCAAACACGCGCTTCCCGCGCATGCGGTGTTCTCGATGGCGCCGGTGAGGTGCGTGGACCGACCGCGACGGCCGGTGCGTGGGCCGACCGCCGACCTCAGGATGCCTGTGCCGCTCCGCTGGGGACCCGGAGCTCGGGGTGTGCCCGCAGCCCGGCGACGTCCGCCCCGCTCTCGGTCAGCACACGTTCGATCTGAGCCGCGGACTGAGCGTTGGTCCCCGTCTCGTCCAGCAGCGCCGCCAGCAGGTGGGTTGTGCCGACCGTGGGCGACCCCTGGGCGGAGGCGATGAACTGTGTGACGTGCAGGAGCCGCCGTTCGAAGTCGGCGGGCCCGCGCACCTCCGTGGGCTCCCCCTCCGCAACCCCGGTGGTGGGGAGCAGCGATCGGGCGACAGCGTCCTGCTGTGCGCCGAATCGGCGCAGAAGTCGCGCCCCCTGGTTCGCTCCCGCCAGCTCCTCGGGCAGCTCACGCCCAGCGACGGTCAACGACCGGTCCAGGGCCAGGATGCCCAGCAGCATATCGACGGGGTCCATCTGCGACGCCCCGCGCCGTACCGCTCCCCGTTGGGTCTCCTGACGCACCGCAGCCACGACCGCGGAGCCGAACCCGGCGCCGCCCCCGAATATCCAGGCGGTGAACTTCCGGGTCAGCGGATTGCCGCTCTTCCCGAACGTTCCCGCCTTACGCAGCACCATCACCGTTCCGGACTCCGGCGCTTCGTCGCTTGTCCGCAACGCGTCGAGCGCGGTCATGGCAGCCGTGACATCCACCTTCTCCAGCACCATGGCCTCGCGGGCACGCGTATCGGGCAGCTCGAGCAGTGCGCGCGCCACATGGCGGACACGTACGGCAACGGTGCCCTCTTCCCGAGCGGACTCCAGCGCCTTGCGCAGACAGTTCCGCAACGCGCCGGTCATCGGCGGGATTTCAAGGCTCTCCTTCTCCTCGTCCGTCTTCTTCCGGTTCCTCCAGAGCAGCCTCTTGGCCTCTTCCAGCCGGACCTCCCGCCAGAAGGCGTCGATTTCCTGCTCGTCCTGCGGGTTTCCGGCCGTGCCGTCATCCGCGTCCCTACTGATCCACACGGATGTCCCGCGGCACCCGATCGAACCGCCGAGCGAGCCGGAGGCCCTCATTCCGGGTGCAAGGGCGGAACCCGCGGCCGAATCACCCGACACGAGCGCATAGAGCACGCTTTCCGTGCCGACGTCCTCCCGTTCCTGCTTGTCCACCGCGCGCATCGCCTCCAGCAGCAGCTTGACGACGTCCCTCTCGAACTCGGTGGTCATGCCGGCTTCGCGGTCGGGCGTTCGCTGATCCATCGAGCCTTCCTCTCCGTGCTGTTGCTCACTGAGCAGCACGCTAACCCGTGTTGCACCGGCTCCGCGTCGGCCGACCGGCCATGCCCGCGGTCCGATCGGCCGGAGGTTCCCGTCCGGACGGACGACAGCCTCGCGCGCCCACGGAGCACTCATGAAGGACGTTCCGCGACTGACCATGGTGTGTGAGCTACGCAGACAAGGGGGCTAGGTTCACCTTCGACGGGTGCGCTAGCCAGATTCTCTGCCGAGGCGCCGGCCCGTAGCCTCCGCGGCATGACGCTCTCAACCGGGCCCTTACCACTCGTTGTCCGGCGACGCGGACTGCTCGTCTACCTCGGCGTCGCCTACGCCGGCATGTGGGCGGCCATGTCACCTCTCCTGGCCACTTCTTACCGGCGTGGCGACGCACGCGAGGAGACCGGTGCGCTGGAGCAGGTGTGTATCGCGGCTGCGATGCTGGCCCCTGCCCTCGCCGCGATACTCGTCGTCCGCTTCATCGAGCGCAGCGGACGGGTGCGGGACACCCTCGCCCTCCGGTGGCCGAAGCCTTGGGGGCGCGCCGTGCGGGCGTGCCTGGTGGCCTTCGCCGTCCCCGCAGGCCTCACCACGGCCGCTCTCACCGTCGGCGCCCTCGCCGGCCGCTATCCGTTCGGTGGCGTGCACGGGAACGGGCTCGGCGTGTGGGCGGCCGGAGCCGTGCTGAACATGCTGGTGTCGCTTCCGTTGTTCTTCGGCGAGGAACTGGGCTGGCAGGGGTACCTGTTCCCGCGCCTCGCGGGAGACGGCAGCCGCCGGAGCCTGATACGGGCGTACGGGGTCACCGGCACGGCTTTCGCCCTGTGGCACCTGCCCACGCTGCTGATGGGTGGCCAGTACCCGGGTCGTCCCTGGTATGTGTCGGTGCCTGCCATGCTGGTGAGTTGCCTCCTCATCCTGCCGGTCTTCACGTGGCTGCGCCTGCGCTCCGGCTCGGTCGTACCCGCCGTCATCGGCCATGCGTTCGTCAGTTCGGTGAGTGTCGACATGGTCAAGGAGTTCGCAGCTCCGAAAGCAGCGCTGGACCCCCTGCACATGGGTATGGCTGGATGGCCCGGCTGGATCGCCGCGGGCGCGTTCGTCGCCTTCCTGGCCCTGACCGGCCGGCTCGACCCTTCCTTCCACACGGCAGGGAACACCTCCCGGCCCGCTGTGGCCCGCACGCTGTAAGGGCACATGTCTTTCCGAAGTGTGCAGGTGATGCAGCCGCTGAGCCGCGGTTCTGCGACTGACCGCACGAGGTCCGCGTGGCACCGGTGGCCACGGTCTCGGCGGGTGCTGCGACTGAGCCCGTCACTGGCGAGCCTCGCACGGTGAGAGGCGAGCGCGTTGTCCTCTTGGCCGGCACCGGTAAATGCGGATGCCACCCGCGGGGCGGGGTGCATAGGATCGCGGGCATGACGATGCGCCTTGTTCAGATCGCGATGAACGCTCAGGATGACTCCGCGCTCGGCCGGTTCTGGGCGGAGGCACTGGGCTGGGGCTCGTCCGTCGAGGTTCCCGGAGTGGTGACCAACCTCGAACCCGAAGGGCTCGTCTACCCCGATCCCGCCGCCGTCTACATCGACGTCATCACCGTCCCGGAGCCCAAGACGGTCAAGAACCGTGTGCACATCGACCTCGCCACGACTTCTTCGGCCCACCATGCGGAGCTGGTCGCGCGCCTCGAGGATCTCGGTGCGACGCCCGCCGACGTGGGTCAGGGCGACGTTCCGTGGACGGTTCTCGCCGACCCGGAGGGCAACGAGTTCTGCGTGGCGGAGCCTCGGGAGATCTACCGAGACACCGGACCGATCGCCGCGGTCGTGGCCGACTGCACGGACCCACGGGCCATGGCCCGGTTCTGGGACGAGGCGATGGACTGGACCCTGCACGAGGTGACCGACGACCATGCCGTGCTGCGCTCAGGCAAGGGCGTCGGCCCGTACCTCAGGCTCGTCCGCACACCCGACGCCAAGACGGTGAAGAACCGGGTCCACCTCGACCTCCGGCCCTACCCGGGCGGCGACCGAGCGGTGGAAGTGGCCCGGGTACGGGCTCTCGGCGCTGCCGACATCGACCTCGGCCAAGGCGACGACGTGCCGTGGACGTGCCTCGTCGACCCGGAAGGCAACGAGTTCGACGTCCTCGCGCCGGCGTGATACGGACCGTCGGCAATACCCCGACGCGGGTGCAGCGGGCGACGGCTCGCACCCCAGACCCACCGACCGGAGCGCTCCTGGCCGACGCAACCGGCTCTTCCACGGGTCCGCCTCCTCGTCCTCGCCCTCGTCCCGCTCGTGGGACGCATTGGCTCTGCTGCTGACCGGCTCTCGCCGCCGTGCCCGCCTGTTCCGACGGCCCTGCGGGCACGGCACCTCTT
Organism: Streptomyces sp. PU-14G; assembly: GCF_041028275.1. Lineage (NCBI taxonomy): Bacteria > Bacillati > Actinomycetota > Actinomycetes > Kitasatosporales > Streptomycetaceae > Streptomyces > Streptomyces sp. PU-14G. The sequence goes on along the minus strand of NZ_JASKYT010000028.1, from coordinate 27,199 downwards.
CGTACGGGCGTCCGGACCAACACCTGGTCGCCGGGCGACTCAGCGCTTGGAAGCGAAGGCGCAGTCGCGATGCCGGAAGCGGACCATGACGGGCGCGGGCCTCCACCGGCCCCGGTGTGCCCGGGGCGGTGTGCCCGGGGCGGTGTGCCCGGGGCGGTGTGCCCGGGGCGGCGGCGGACCGTACGGCGACTGCCAGGCGGGACGCTCGCTCTGGATCAGTCCGCATGCAGGGCCGAAGGAGCACGAGCGGCCTCCGGTACCGCTTCGGCGAGCTGGAGAGATACCTGCGCGGTCCCCCGTGCAGACCCGAGCCCTGCGCCACTGCCTGCGGTGGCGCGACGTCAATGCCCGCCACGCCGGCGCCTTGGCCGCTCAACGCCGCGAACGCGCCCGCATCCGCAGCGCATCCGCATCCGCATCCGCAGCGAGAAAGGCATCCGCTGGGGCGGACGCGCACTGGCTGCCGCGGCCTGACCACCGTGCCGGACGCCAGGGTCACAGCTCAGCGTTCTGCCGCGAACCAGCCCATCAAGCCGATGGAATCCGGCGGGCAGGGACCTCAAAGACGAGTTCGAGACCGTCATCCTCATCCCACTGCTCTCCGACTTCGACGAAGCCGAAGCCCGAGATCGTGGCCAGGGAGGCCACGTTGTCGGGGCTGATCGACGCCCGCACGGTCGTGACCGCGGTTTCTTCCGCTGCCCGGCGCAGCAACTCGATCAGCGTGGACCGGGCATATCCCTGGCGACGGAAGCCGGGACGGACGGAGTAGCCGATCTCGACCATGCCGACCTCGTCGGGCGGTCCGTGGAACCCGGCATGTCCGACGACGAGGCCCTTGTCGCCGACGACCGCTTGCCGGGCCATCCACCGCGCCTGGTCGGGATCGGCAGCCATCTGGTCGAGCCGGAACTGCCACAGCCACCGTGCGTGGTCGGTCACGAAGTACTCGGTCAGCGCAACCCCGGCCATCTTGCTGGCTGCGGACAGGTCTCCATCGAGCAGAGCGGACATCACCCCGCCGGACAGCTCGACGAAACGGACGCGTTTCGGGCTCCGCTTGAGCGGTCTGTGGTGATCGGCATCATGTGTCACCTGCGGATGCTCGCTGACCAACCGAAGGGTGTCCAACGGTTTCGGCACGGTCCGGCAGGCGGCCCGCGGCATCACCCCTCACCGCAAGCCCACCCCGGTGCACGTTCCCGGTCACGGCGCTGGCTCGCCGGGAATGCCGGGGCCGGACCCGCTCGGCCCGGAGACCGGCTTGGGGATCCGGCGCAGGACGAGGGTCACGAGCGCGGCGTGCAACAGACCGGTCACCGCGGCGGCGGTGCGCAGGCCAGTGACGAAAGCGGTCTTCGCCTCCCGGAGTGCTGAGGTGGGGGCGCGGCCCAGTAGCCTGCCTTGGCCGGCCGGCGGGCGCAGCGCGCGGCCGATATCGGCACTGGCGCCGGTGCTCAGCCCCGGCTCGCTTCAGCCCACCGCGTTCCCGGCCCGGCGTGCGGGCTCACTTGTGCGCCTGGGGAACGGTCTCGGGAGAGAAGAGGAACGACATCTTCTCCATGACCGGCTTGCGCTGCGTGTTCTGGAAGGCGGCGACGCGCCACCGGCCGTCGGTCTCCCGGACCAGCGTGTACGTCTGTACCTTGCTGAGCTTGTGCGGTCGCTTCCCTTTGTAGGTGTCGCCCCGGCCGTTGACGACTGCCACATCCGGCCCGTAGAAGCGGATGTCGAGGACCTCGTCGGCGAGCTTCGTGCCCTTGAGGAACTTCGCGAACAGCGCGCGATGGCTCGCCACGATGTCGCGCCGCCCCCGGTACACGGTGCCGACGTAGCTGAGGTAGCTGGCGTCCTCGGTGAACAGCGCGCCGTACGCCTCCGCGTCGTTGCGGCCCCAGGCGGCGACCAGACCTTCCAGCACCGCCTTCACCGCGGCGACCCCCTGCTGCTGACCGTGCATGGCGGATCACACCCTCACTCGTTAGAATCACACAGATACTGCACACGCCAAGTATCTGCACTCATGCAGGTAAATGTACGAGGGGAATCGAGTGAGCGCAAACGCCGCCGGCGGGGACAGTGAGCACGTAGTCTTCCGCCAGTACCTGGACGCGGTGGGCCTGCAGGGCTTGGCCAGCGCGGAAGCCGCAGGCCTCCACACTTCGGAGTGGTACGCACTCAGCCTCATCGCCTTCCACGGCACCCTCACCTCAGGAGAGCTCGCTGCCCGCACCGGACTCACCACCGGCGCCACCACCCGCCTGATCGACCGCCTTGAGAGGGCCGGCTTCGCACGCCGGGCAGCCGACCCGAACGACCGCAGGCGCGTGATCGTCGAATCCGTACCCGACGCTCTGGGACGCATCGAGGACGTCGTCGGGCCAGCCCGACGCCATCTGGCCGAAGTCCTCGCCCAATACACTCCCGAACAGCGCGCGCTCCTCTTCGACTACTTCGCCCGCGCCGCACCCGCCTTTCGCGCGGCCACCGAAGAGATCAGGGCGAACACCGCCGGCGGCCGACGAGGCCATACCCGCAAAGCGGCGCCCTCGCAGAAGTGAGTGGTTTCGAGAGCCTGCTGACCCCCGCCGGACCGCATCCGGTATGTTCCTCGTCCAGATCAGAGGGCGCCCTCAGGTCGCAGCCGTCCTGAACACTGCCCACCGGCGCAGCTGGTCCACCTGGTGACGCAGTCACCATGCCGATCACGAGCCATCCGTACCGGAGACACGTGCGACTGAGTTTGGCTGGCCGCTCCGATTACCGAAGTCGGTCGCCGGTGAGCCAACAGCTGAGGGGGGCATCGGTCGCTGGAAGTAGGTCCTGCGGCTCAGGCGCACTGCGCGCCTGCTTGGCTAGGGTCGGCTCTCATGGAGACCACGGGGATCGTCCGTCGCCAGACGGCGGAGCGTGTACGTAACACTCTGGAGCGGCTCGTCGCCGAACGGACCGTATGGGTGTCGACGGCTCACCCTGATCACGGCCCGCATCAGCTGCCGCTGTGGTTCTTGTGGGACGGGCGAGCAGTGTGGATGTCCACCAGCGAAAGGTCCGTGACCGCGCGGAACATCCGCAAGGAGCCGCGCGTACGCCTGTCGCTACCGGACACCTTCGACGTGGTGCTCCTCGAGGGTGAGGCCGAGTGCTTCCCGGGCCAGGGGTGCCCGGCGGCGCGGCGGAGTCGTTCGCCCACAAGTTCGGGTGGGACCCACGCGTGGAAGAGGATGGCTTTGTGTATGTACGCGTGCTCCCGAGGATTGTGCGCGCTTGGCGCGGCGAGCCGGAACTACGCGGGAGAGTCATCATGCGCGACGGGACATGGCTGGCCTAACGGCTGTCCCGCGACTCCCCCGGCGACAGAGCTGGCGCCGGGGCGTGTGGTCGGGCCAGGTCGCAGGGCCAGACCAGGTCCCGGGGTCGGAGCACGATCGGACCGCTCAGCCCACGGTACGACCACGGTCTGAAGCGGAAGTGTGGCCCCTGCTCCGACGACGTGGCGGGTGCGGCGACAGCATCGTGGCGCCATGGCCATCACTTCCGTCACTTCTCCGTCACACGCCGCACGGCACTCCGGCTTTCCGGGACGCTGGGTGGGCGGCGCATCCCTCGTCGTCGGACCCTTGCTGGTGCTCGCGGGTGTGCTGCTGCGCGTGCGCTTCGACTTCTTCTTTCCCGCCCAACTGAGCGCGTTCGAGCATCATCCCGTTCTCATGACGGCCTCCTACAGCCTGGTGTCCGCAGGATGGGTGCTGCTCTGGCCGGGCGTCGTTCTCCTCGCCACCGACATCGGTGCGCATTACCGGGAGCTGGCTGTGTGGGGTGGCGCCTTCGCGGTTCTGGGCTTGTTCGCCCGAACGTTCCATGCCGGTGTCGACCACGCGAGTGCTCAACTGGTGACCGCTCGGGGCGCGGAGTCGGCGACACGGTTGGTGAGCGAGACCTATGGCGCCTTCCATGTCTTCAGCACGCTGAACGCCGCCGTCATGGGTGGTTGGGTCCTCCTGGCCGTCGGCGCCTACCGCTCGCGGGTGCTCGGTCCCCTGCGCGCGACGGCCTTGGCTCTGGCATCGGCGATGCCGTTGGGAGTGTTGAAGGGGACGACCGCCTTGTCGGTCGCAGCGGCTGCGGGGCTGTGCGCAGCGCTTGTTCCGTTTGGCGTCACCGCGTGGCGCACCGGGCCGGCCCCGCGGCCGGCCGCAGTCGTGGGAAGGCTTGTGCTGGTGGCCGCCGTGGGTACCGCGATGTTCCTCCTCGGGCAGGCCGGATGACCGCCCGTCGGTATCGTCGTGCGATGGACATCGTGCCGTGGCGCCTGCGGACCAGGCCGCATCTGTGGATCCTCGACGCCGGCACGGCCGGTGTGGTGGCAGCCGCGTATGTTGCGCTGGCCGGACAGGGTGCATCCGACGGCCTGCCTCGGTTCTCCAGCCCGACATGGGTGGGCTGGCTCGTGGCCGTATGTGTGGGAGCGCCGCTGGCGGTTCGACGTCTGTGGCCGCTGCCTGCCCTGACGGTGGTGCTGGGCGCCACGGCAGCGGCTACATTCCTCGACATCACCCGGGACCCCTACGTTTCCGCGGCCGTGGCGCTCTACACGGTGGCCCTTCTGGAGCCGCCCCGCCGGGCTACCGGTGCGCTGGCTGTGGCTCTCGTCGTCTCTGCGACCGCAGTCGTCAGCGGAGAGGCGGTCCTGACACCTTCCGGCCCGTGGTCGGAAGCCGCCGGAACCGCGGTGCTCGTCTGGCTGGTACTGGGCGCCACGTGGGCCGCGGGCCGGGTCGTGCGGGAGCAGCGGGCCCGAGCGGTCCGTCGGCAACGACGCCTGGCGGAAGAGGCGCTGACCGAGGAACGCCTGCGCATCGCCCGCGAGTTGCACGACGTCGTTTCGCACAGCCTGAGTGCGATCGTCGTCAAGGCGGCGGTCGCCAACCATGTGGCCGAGGAACGTCCCGAGGAGACCCGCGACGCCGTTCAGGCCATCGAACGAACCGGCCGAGAGGCGCTCACCGAGATGCGGCGCGCGTTGGGGATGCTGCGCGGCGACACCGCCGAAGAACACCCTCAAGGTGCCGGGCCCGCCAAGACCGCGCCCGCTCCCGGCCTGGGTGACCTGCCCTGTCTCGTGCAGCGCGCCGAGGAGTCCGGAATCCGTACCGGTCTGCGTACGCGGTTGGCGGCCGACCTCCCAGCGGGGAGGGCCCTGACCGTCTACCGGATCGTGCAGGAAGCGCTGACGAACGTGGTCAAGCACGCTGGCGACGGAACGCAGTGCGAGGTCGCCATCACCGCGGACTGCGGTGGAGGAGTGCACATCGAGGTGGTGGACGACGGAGCAGGGAGCGCGGCGGTGTCCGGGCGGACGGATCTGCGGGGCGGACACGGGCTCCTGGGAATGCGAGAACGCGCGATGATGTACGGGGGCACGCTGGAGGCCGGGCCGCGGCCCGGCGGCGGGTTCGCCGTGTCGGCTCGCCTTCCGCCCGAACCACCGCACGGCACCCCGCCAAGCCGAAGGGAGACGACCGCGTGACCGACCCGATCCGGGTACTCGTCGCCGACGACCAGTCGCTGCTCCGCGGCAGTTTCCGGGTACTCGTCGACACCGCCCCGGGGCTGTCCGCTGTCGGTGAGGCCGGTACCGGCGCCGAGGCTGTCGAGAGTGCGCGGCGCCTGCGCCCGGACGTCGTGCTCATGGACATCCGGATGCCCGGCATGGACGGGATCGAGGCGACACGGCACATAGCCCGCTCTCCCGAGACGGCGGAGACACGCATCCTCATCCTGACCACCTTCGACCTCGACGAGTACGTGTACGGCGCACTGCGAGCCGGAGCAGCGGGGTTCCTCCTCAAGGACACCTCACCCGACGTTCTGCTCACGGGCATCCGCACGGTCGCCGCCGGAGAGTCCCTCCTCGCCCCGTCGGTGACCCGGCGCCTGATCGCCGAGTTCGCCCGACTCCCCCAGGCGCACCCGGTGTCCGGCTCCTCGCTGGAGGGCCTCACGGAGCGCGAGCGTGAGGTTCTGCTCCTCGTGGCCCGCGGCTTGTCCAACACCGGCATCGCCGAGTACCTCCACCTCAGCCACGGCACCGTGAAGACACACATCGGTCGGCTACTGAGCAAGCTGCGGGCACGCGACCGTGCGCAGCTGGTGATCAGCGCCTACGAGTCAGGACTTGTGTCGGCGACCACTATTCCTGAGCGCCCAGTCCAGCCGAAGAATGGCGGCCTTCCTTGACGTTTCGTCCGCCCCGGGCAAGGCACGGTCAGGTGGGCCCGCGCAGCAGGCGGCACAGGACTCGGGACCCATGCCGGGCAGGGTGGGGGCGGGTGTCCTTTCGCCCCCACCCGTTCGCGAGCTGAAGCAGCATACGGCGCCACGCAGGTTGCGCAGCGCTGAACGTATGCTCGCTCACGAGGCCGCGACAGGATCAGATCATGCGTCGGCCGTTGCGGCGGGCCTCCGCCCACTCGCGGAAGAACCCGCTGCTGATCACGACCAGCACAACAGCCACGATGGCGGGCCACATCAGGACGTACACGCTCAGTGCGAGCGTACTCATGGTGTCTCCTTCCGTTGTCACTTCGTGCTTCCGGCGGGCTCACGACCGCCGTCGGTGTCCCTGTCACCGGACGGGTGCGGGGCGCCGTCGTCAGGGGCTGTGCCCGCACCGGCCGGTTCAGCGACCGGTGCTGCGGCCGGTTCAGCGACCGGTGCCGCGGCCCCGTCGTCGAAGTCTCCAGTGCGCTCGGCGATGACGGCGAAATCGAAGTGTTCGTCTCTCCGCACGGACATGGCCCAGCAGACAATGGTGGACACCGAGTAGGCGACGAGAGAGCCGCACAGCGTGGCGTATTCGTGCAGGGACCCGATGGCGAACGGCGCGGAGACCACGACCGCCAGCACCCCGACGACTTTGGCGGGTTTCGGACCGAAGAAGCCGAATGCCATCAGTCCGAGTACGACACCGATGCCGGCGATGGACAGGACGTCCACGACGACGCCGAAGACGCCGTCAACCGGGATCCAGCCGAAGCGCACCGGCAGGAACACCGCGAGTGCGACGAGCACGGAGGTGGTGAACGCCTTGTTGGTGACCTTCTCCCAGTAGAAGCTGGCCAGGACCGGGAAGACCAGGGCCCCCCACAACGCACCGACGAACACCAGCAGGTCGAGGATGCTCAGTTGGAGGCTGGCGAAGGCAACCGCCGCTGCGGTCGCCACGACCATGGTGAGGCGTCCGATCAGCAGCATCGTCTTGGGGTTGGCCTTCTCCTTTCCGGTCACGTTCTGGCCGTAGACGTCGGTCATCACAATCGACGAGAGAGCCGCGAGGTCGGAGTCGGCTGTGGAGGACAGAGCTCCGATGATCATGATGAAGAACAGCGCCAGCAGCACGGGCGGCAGGTACTCGGCGGCCATTTCGGGGATCAGGTTGTTCAGATCGCCGCCGGTGGGCTCGAAGCCCAGGTAGAGGGCGAGCACGCCGAGCATGCCGACACCGATCACCATGGCGCCGTAGCCGACGGTCGCAGTGATGAACGTCGGCTTGATCAGGCTTTCCTTCACCGCGAACAGCCGCTGGGCGATGGTCTGGTTCCCGATGGCATACGCCAGTACCGCAGCGATGTACGGGGCGCCCTGTTGCATGAACGCCTCGCTGGAGAAGAAGTTGCCCTGCTGCGCGGTGAGGTTGTGCGCGCCGCTCTCGAACGCGGCGGGGAAGTCCGCTGCGAAGAAGATGAACGGGACGAGCACGGCGACCGCGCCCAGCATCGCGACGACCTGTACGAAGTCGGTCAGCACGGAGGCACGGAAACCGGACCACAGGGTGTAGAGGAGGACGCCGGCAGCGACGGCGAACACCCCCTGGGTGAAGGTGAACGGCGAAAGCAGCGAGATCAGCACACCGCCGGCGATGAAATTGGACATCAGGCTGATCAAGCTGCCGACGATGTTGGAGCCGGCGAGCATCAGCTGGCTGGAGCGGCCGTGCCGGGCGAGCATGACCTCGGCGAGCGTGTGGGCCCTCGGAGCCACCGCGCGGATGCGCTTCCCGAAGGGATAGATGAACAGGATCATCAGTGCGCCCCAGAGCCCGTAATGGATGGGCCCTGAGATGCCGTAGCTGTAGCCCGAGGTCGCTGATGCGTACATCGACGAGGCCCAGATCCATGTCGCCGTCATGCTGGCGGCAGAGATCCCGAAGCCGATGTTGTTGCCACCGGTCATGTAGCCGTCGGCGTTCTCGTCCTTCTTACCGATGCGGGTCGAGATCAGGAAGGTTCCTCCGTAGAAGAGGACCAACAGACCCACCACGGCCAAGGCACCGAACTGAGCTGTCTCCGTTCCGTCCACACGTCACCTCCTTCGAATCGTGGAGCCCGGCTCGGTCCGCGGTCTCCGGTGTCGCGCCCGGCGTCTCGTGGACCGTCCTGCGCCTTCGGCGCGGAGAGCTCCGCCCCGGCAGCTGCGTCGCTGCTACCGGGCGTCAGCAAAAGAGCGGCTACTTTGAGCACGCAAACTGCTAGGGACCGTAACAGGGCCGGAGACGGCTTCCACCCACGACGACCGCGCCGGCCACCGAGTCGAGCGACGTCGAATTTGCCTGCTATGCGAGGTGAGCCAGTCTTGGCGCTGCGGGTTTGCCTCATATATGACGCTTCCGCTCCCGTCTGGACTGAGGTTTGTTTGCAGCATCACGTCTGCGATCCCCGCCGGTTTCGTTACGCAGTAGAGATCCGTGGATGATCTCGATACGCCATGACTCGGCAAGAACTTCCGAAGAAGCATGTGTCCTGACTTAAGAGGTCCTGACGTACGGCGTTGACCGTGTGCCATGCGGTTCAGGCGGCCGTTGGGCTGCGCGTGGCAGCACCTGCCGGGGAGTAGGGCTTCGCTCATTCCGCGCCCCGTCGGCCCGGTCGACGCGCGAGCCGAGGTGAGCTGAGGGGTGGGGTGGGGTGGAGTGGGACTCCGCCCGAGCCGGCGACTGGCGGCCTACGAGGGCGATCTGGACAGCGGGGGTCTGTCCCTTCCCGGGAGCACCGGGGGTGGCGGTGATCTCGCCCACCGCATGATGTTCAATGTCACGAGCCAACTCGGCACGACAAATTCTGACAACGGGAGAGCACATGAAGAGACTTGGGCGCGCGCTGCTCGCGGTTCCCGCGGCGATACTCATCACCGCCGGGACGGCGACTGCGGCAGCGGCCACGACCGGCACCCCCAGTAGCGCACCTCCGTCGAGCGCCCCGTGCGTGTCGACGTCCGGCGCGAAGGCGTGTTTCGTCGCGAACGGAGACGCGGTCTACGTCAAGGACACGAAGGCCAACGGAGACTCCGTCGCAGGCACGCTCAAGTCGCGGCTTCCGGCGCGTTGGGGCCGGGAGTGCTTCAACGACCGCGGCGCTGCCGCCGGCTGGGTGAAGTGCAGCTTCGACGTGCCGGAATACCAATACGCCGACCTCTGGGCCGTCAACCAGCCCTTCATCGGCAGCCAGGCGTCCACGAAGGTCTACACCAGCCCCATCATCTGAGTCGCGCTCGGCCGACTGGCCGGGCCGGAAGGTCCGGCCCCACCGGCGGAAGATCCGTCCCCACCGGTGGAAGGTCCAACCCCACCGACGGCTGCGGAACAGCCGGGTGAGGCCTGGCGGGTGGTGGTGTCGGTGTTCGAGCCGCCACCCGAGGTAGCGAGCCGTTTCCTCCCTGCCTTGCGATGTGGGCAGGCGGTGGCTGGAGGCGGTGTGCGGACGTAAGAAGGCTCCTGGTAGGCGGGTGGGCTGTCGCATCCCAAACCGTCCTGCCAGGAGCTTGCGCGTGCTTGCCGACTCAGTCGGCGTCGCCACGCCCACCTCTGCCCTGCCTGCTCCCGAGGTGCTCGCACCGGCCGTAGCAACAGCCTGTTGAGCAGGTCGCCTGTCAGAGAGGTCGGCCGCGGACCGGTTCGGCGGGGTCGTGGGTGATCAGGTCCCCCGGCTGACACTGCAGGACCTCGCAGATCCTGGACAGAGTCGAGAAGCGGATGGCCTTGGCCCGCCCGTTCTTCAATACGGACAGGTTGACGACGGTGATGCCCACCTGTGCGGACAGCTCGGTCAGTGTCATACCGCGCGCGGCGAGAAGGCGGTCGAGATGGATCCGGATGCCGTGAGGTTCCTCTTCGGCCATCAGATCGTCCCTTCGATGTCCTCTCGCATACGCACGCCCTCGCGCATGATCTTCCCCATGATGACCGCGGCGAGTCCAGCGAGGACGAGCACCATCGGCCCGGAGACCGTCGGCCCGGAACCCACGATCGGCGCCATGCTCCCGACGAGCCAGGAATGCGACCACCCGACGATGAGGCCGGCCAGCGGCGTGCCCACGGTGACGAACCACCCGAGAACAAAGAGCCGTTGCGCCACCGCCTCGTTGAACGGTCCTTGCAGCCAGACGGCCTTGAGCATCCGGGAGAAGAGCAGGAGCGCGACCGCTCCGAACAGCAGCCAGGGCAGTTCACCCCCGAGGTCGGCGGCCCGCTGCCCCACAGAAGGGCCACCCTGGCACATGCGCGTGACACTGCTGGTCGCCTTCACGTCCGCGCCGTCCGGCAGTCGGTTCGCGAGTGAGGCGTTGTGCCAGAAGTCCGTCTCCACGCAGACCTCCCCGTCGTCGAGCATGTGCGTGACGCCTGTGCCGAGGAAAGCGAGCCCACAGAGCACTGCGAGCGCAAAGGTCACCGAGGCCAGGGTCTTCGTCAGTCGGGTGTTCATGAGGCCCTTCACTATCGAATTTCGATATGTTCACGGTAGAGGATCATATCGATATTCGACAAGTTCGGGGCGGCTGGCCCAGCAGTGACCCCTCCGCCACCGGCCCCTTCGGACTGGTCGGGATCGTGGGGGCTGCCGCCACGGTGGTGGCCGGCCGGCTGGCCGACCGCGAACGCGGCCGTCAGGTGACCGCGGGCGGGCTGGCCCTGTTGACGGTCGTGGCCCTCAACCTCACCCAACTGTCCCCGCTGTCCGTGCTGGTCAGCCACCAGAGCGCGGTGTACCGCCGCAGTCATGCCGTGGCAGGACGCCCGCCTCTCTCCTGGCTGCGGTCCTGAGGCCGGCGCTGCCCAAGGCCGCCGCCGCGCACCAGGCTTGATCCGGCCCCCGGTGAGGAGCTCTCACGCGATGGGCGGTCAGGAGGGATGAACTTGGTCGAAGAGGGCGAGGGCTTCGGCGGGTTCCGGACTCACCAGGCGTTCCAGCCCGGCCGCCGTGATCTCGGCCCACCTCCCGGCCCGTATCCACATCTGTTCCTCGAAGGTGCGGACCGCCTCGTCCAGATCTCCAGGGCCGGTGGCGATCGACTCGGCGAGTTCGGCACCTTCCACCATCGCGAGGTTCGCGCCCGCCCCCAAGGGTGGCATCAGATGGGCGGCGTCGCCCATCAGCGTCACCCCGAAGACGCGGGTCCAGGTGTGGCGGACGGGCAGAACGTGCAGGGGGCGGTGGACGAAAGCGGTGCCGTGGCGGAGGAGTTCGAGGACGGGCGCGGCCCAGCCGTCGAACAGGCCCAGCAGACGTGCACGCACGGCCTCGACGTCGGCCAGGTCCAGGCTCGTGTGCCAGTCCAGCGGCGCGCGGAACTGGGCGTACACCTTCACGTGGCCGCCGCTGTTGCGCTGGGCGACGAGCGCTCGGTTCACGCCGTGCACAGCCACGGAACCGTCGCCGATCAACCGGGCGAGGCCAGGGTGGCAGGCGTCGACATCGTCCAAGGACGTCTCGACCAGGGTGACACCGGTGTAGTGCGGCGTCACCGACGACACTGCCGGGCGGGTCCGGGACCAGGCACCGTCCGCGCCGACCACGAGGTCGAACGCCTCCTGCCGCCCGTCCGCGAAACGGACCAGTGCGCCCTCCCGGGTCCCCGGCACCACCTGCGTCACGTCCCGGCCCCACCGGACATCGAGAGGGCCGAGCAGCAGGTCACGGAGTTGCCCGCGGTCGATCTCGGGGTTGGCACGGTCGTGAGGGCGGGGGCGCCAGTCGCGCAGGACCGTCCCGTCCGTGTCCAGGATGCGCATGGCCTGCCCCTCGGGACGAGACAGCGCCTGAAAGTCCGCCAACAGCCCGGCCTTGTCCAGCGCGAGTTGGCCCAGCCCTTCGTGCAGGTCCAGCGTGCCGCCGGGAGGGCGGGCGTCAGGGGCGGGGTCACGTTCGAGGACGGCGACGGGGTAACCGTGGCGGTGCAGGACGCGGGCGAAGGTAAGGCCGGCGGGGCCGCTTCCGACCACGGCGATACGGTGCCTCATATCGATACACTGTATTTTCCCGTGGCGATGGCTCGCAACAGTACGGTGTGACCATGACTGTGTGGGACCGTCCGGAGCCGCCGGCTCGTCGCCCCGAGCCGCTCGACCGGGAGCGGATCGTCGCCGCCGCCGTCGCGCTGGCCGACGAGGGCGGGCTGGAGGCGGTGTCGTTGCGTAAGGTCGCCGCCCGGCTCGACGCCGGCCCGATGCGGTTGTACAGATACTTCTCCACCAAGGAGGAGTTGTTCGACCTCATGCTGGACGAGGTCCACGCCGAGATCCTCCCCGAGGAGCAGCCCGGTGACTGGCGCGAGGCCCTGAGCGTTCTCGCCCACCGCACCAGGCAGGCCGCTCTTCGCCACGAATGGCTGGCCGATCTGCTCGGCGGTCGCCCGGCTCTGGGCCCGAACAGCCTTGCCGTGACCGAGACCACGCTGGCCGCCCTCGACGGCCGCGCCGGCATCGACACCGTCATGCGCGCCGTGGAGACTGTCAGCGCCTACTTCATTGGCGCCATCAGGCGCGAGATCGCGAACCTGCGGGCCGAGCGCTCCACGGGCCTGTCCAAGCGCGACTGGCAGCGCGACTCCGGTCCGCACGTGACGAGGATGTTGGCCACGGGCCGCTTTCCGGCGCTGACCAAAGCCGTGTACGACGGCACGGACGTGGACGCCGAAACATCCTTCGCGACCGGCCTGGACTGGGTCCTCGACGCAGTGGCCGCCCAACTCGCCCGGCCCTCGGCATGACGCTCGGCTCACGCCGAGTGTGAGCGAGGCGCTCTGCTCAGCGGTCAGTCAGGAACACCGGCCCGGGCCAGGACGGCGGCCATCTCGTCCTCGGGAAGCGCCGGGTTGGCACCCGCGCTGGAGGCCAGTTCAGGAACGTCAAGCGCCTCCCGGAGCCGGTGGAGCGGGAGGCGCGGGTCGCCGGCCGCCGCCTGGCGCGTCCTGACCGCGGGATCACGGCTGAGCCGTTCGATCAGCGCGGGCGTGGCGGCCGGGTCCCGGACGGCCAGCCGACGGTATTTTCCGTCCGGGTGGTCCGCGTAGCGGGCGGCGAGGCACTCACGGGGAAAGCGAGGGTGCGTCTCCGCCATCCAGGAGGAGAATGTCCCGCCGAGCCGCGCGTACACGCGCATCAGGATCTCCTCCGGGGTGTCGGGGTGGTGCACGCCCAGGAGGTTCTCCACCACCGGGTCTTCGGCGCGTGCGAGTAGGCGCAGCAGGTCGGGCGGCAGGTGGGCGCTCTGGGCGGCGGCGCGCCGGAGCAGTGGGTGGGCGGAGGCCGCGGCCCGGCGCAGCACCTCGGGGTCGGCGAGCCCGTCCCGTACCCACTGCACGCCGTCGCCCCGGTCGAAGTCCCCCACCGTGAAGTCGATCGCCATGCGCCGCGTCTCGTCCAGTTCGGGCCTGAGGGAGACCGCGAGCCGTACGGCCTCATCGGGGTCGACCGCGAGCCGCTCCACCATGTCCGCGGGCAGCGACGGGTTCTCGGCCAGGGCCACGAGGTGTGTCCGCTCGGCGACGCACCGCTCGGCGTCGGCGCGGACGAGCAGCCCTCGGCGCAGCGCCTCGGCCGCAGACTGCGGATCGCGGAGGAGTTCGGCGGTGACGTGTGCGTCCCGTCGACACTCCCCCAGCGCGGCGGCCCGCCGCACCTCGGGGTCAGGGTCGGCCAGCAGCGCCGACCGCTCGCCCGGCGGCAGGATCTCCCATGCGCGCACCGCTTCCCGGCGCGCTGCCGAACTGTGATGAGCAGCCATCGACGCCACGGACGGCAGCGCCAAATGGGGCGAGTCCAGCAACGCCGTCCGGACACAAGGAGCTGGGTCGTCGAGCAGGCGGACACACACGGCGTTCGGGAGCGGCGCGACCTTCGTGCGCGGGTCGTAGACCTCTGGTCCGTACGCAAGAGCAGCCCGCACGTTGGGAGAAGGGTCGTCCGCGAGCCGGGCCCGCTGCGCAGGGTCCGCCCTGGCGCTCATGGCGAAGTCGATCCGGGCGCCCGGGTTCGGGTGGGCCAGGATCGCCCTGACGGCCGACTCAGGAAGTCCGGCCCGCTGGAGGGCGTCACGGGGCGGACGGCCGCCGCCCCCGTCGAAGGCGAGCAGGCGCAGTAGCAGCGGTGTGGGCAGCGCCGGATTGCGGGCGACTCCGTCCAGCGCGGATGCGTGGAACGCCACCATGATTCCCCTACCCCTGAGTCTTCCTCGATTGGTCCGCGACCATGATCTCGCGTGGGGCCGTCAGGAAGCCCTCACACCCGGTCCGCCGGGGGCCGGCGCCTGCCCGGGGTGTCGGATATGGCTGGTCCTCCGGTTCGCTCGATCGGTAGAGCACACCGTCCACCGCCGGGCGGTGGCCCCGCCACGGCCCGGCCCGGCCCGTCCCGCGAGTGTCAGCACGCGGCGGCTAGGCCGTTTCTGATGGCTCTTGGACGGTGTCGCGGAGCCAGATGTTGATCGCTGTGACGGCGAGTGTGCCGTTGAAGATGTAGTCGCGCTTGTCGTAGCGGCTGGCCACCGCGCGGTACTGCTTCCACTTGTTGACGCACCGCTCGACGGCACTGCGGCGGCGGTACTGGGTCTTGTCGAAGGCCGGTGGGCGACCGCCGTCCCGTCCCTGCCGCCGACGGTTGGCCCGCTGGTCATCAGGCTGGGCGATGGTCGCTTTGATGCCCCGTCGCCGCAGATAAGCGCGGTTGTCGCGGCTGGAGTAAGCCTTGTCCCCGCGTACCCGGTCCGGGCGGCTGCGGGGGCGACCCCGGCCACGACGCCGGATCCGTAACTCCTCCAGGACGGGGACGAACATCGGGCTGTCGCCCCGCTGGCCCGGAGAGGTACGCCAGGCCAGCGGGCGGGCCCGGTCATCCGCCAGGAGGTGGACCTTGCTCGTCAGCCCGCCCCGCGAGCGCCCCAACGCCTCCCGCCCATCGGCTTCCCCACGCGCACCGCCCCCTTTTGCGGGAAGTCCCGCGGTGGCCGGTGCCGTGCGCCTGCCGCGTGCTGATGCGCACGGCAGGTGGTGGAATCGACGTTGACCGCCCACTCCTTCTCCAGGCCTCGTTCCCGCGTGCCGTCGGGATCGACGGCATCGGCCTCGATCTGCAGCGTGGCCAGGATCCGCTGCCATGTCCCGTCCGCCGACCAGCGGCGGTGCCGCTCATAGACCGTCTGCCAGGGGCCGTACCGCTCGGGCAGGTCAGGCCAGGGCACACCCGTGCGGGCACGGAACAGTCTGGTCCCCGACCGGCTGACCGGGCTCTTGGAAACCAGCTCCAACCCGGCTACCCGTCTGGTTCTCGACCTGGTCGCCCTCCACGCAACAAGCGGCACCGACCTGCGCGACCTCGTCCTCTCCGACGTGCTGCTCACCCGACGGCAACTTCTGATCCGCCGCCCCCACGGCCGACACGTCGTTCACCTCGACAGCACCACAGCTGACCTACTGCACGCTTGGCTCCGCTACCGCCATCAGCGTGGGCCACGCGCCGTCAACGCGCACTTCCTGGTCACTCAACAGACCGCCAGCGCGACCGATCCTGTCTCCGCGGACTACGTCTACAGGCGCTTCGATCCCGCCGGTCTGACTCTGCGCGCGCAGTTCGCGCCGACAGAATCCTGGACGAGGCCCGCGAGACCGAAGATCCCGTCCATCTCGTCCGTATCTTCGGAATCTCCATCACCACTGCCATGAAGTACATCCACGCTGCCCACCCCCACCGCGCCGGCCCTGTTCCTCACTGAGGCAGACGGCCGCCCCGGGAAGCACCTGCACCCCTAAATAGCGTCACTCCAGGACCTTGACCTGCCTTCACGATGGCGGCAGCTCAGTGTTGAGTCTCTCGGCAGACACCCGCTCGGTGCGGATCCAGCCCCTCCAGCCCCGCTCCTCCAGGATCGCCCGGAGTCGCTCGGCGACCGGTGAGGAGTTGACCGCGGTTGAGTCCAGCAGGTCGACGAACTGGTCGTCGATGCCGTCATCGGCACCCACCTCGCCGACCTCCACGGCGCGAACCATCAAGCGCTCCATGATGTCGGCGACCTCGACGACCCGCGGATCGTCGGCCGACCAGTCGAGTGCCCCGCTGAGAAGGCTGTAGAGCTTCACCACGTCGGGGTCGTCCAGCTCCTCGTGCTTCTTCGCGATCACGGAGTCGATCGAGTGCGGCACCTGGGCGGCGATCATGATCCAGGCGTCCCGCTCCATCTCGATGTACCGCTCCTCAACGCCGAGACCCCGCAGCCGGTCGAGGTAGTCCACGACGCTCTGCGGAAGTACCAGGTGCTCTCCGGCGGCGAGCCTGGCGAGTCGGCTGCGAGTGTCCTGCAGCCGCCGGATCTCGGCGCGCAGGGCCTTGTCGATCTCCTGGACGCCGCCGGCGAAGTCCTCCGGGCCAGCGCCAAGGAGTTCCTGTACCCGGGCCAGCGGCACGCCGGCGTCTGCGAGGGTGCGGATCCGGATCAGTCGCACGACCGCGGCAGCGTCGTAGGTCCGGTATCCGGACCGGTCGCGCTCGGGCTCCGGCAGCAACCCGATCCGGTGGTAGTGGCGTACCGCCCGCACCGTCACCCCGGCGTACGCCGCAAGCTGGCTGATGGTGAGCATGGGTCTCAGCCTGCCTCAGGCGATCTTCCGGCGATAGGCGGCCATCGCGAAGATGTACGCCACGACGAGGATGCCGACGCACCAGGCGAGGGCGGTCCAGATGTCGTCGCCGACCGGCTGCTGGGCGAACAGGTTGCGGATCGTGTTGACGATCGACGTCACCGGCTGATGTTCGGCGAACCAGCGCACCGGGCCGGGCATCGTCTTTGTGGGCACGAACGCCGAACTGACGAACGGCAGGAAGATGAGGGGGTAGGCGAAGGCGCCGGCGCCCTCGACCGACGACGCAGAAAGCCCGGGGATCACGGCGAGCCAGGTCAGGGCCAGGGTGAACAAGAGCAGGATGCCGGCGACCGCGAGCCATGCCGACACCCCTGCCCCCGAGCGGAAGCCCATGAGTACAGCGACGCCCACGACGAGCACGAGCGCGATCAGGCTGGCGACCAAAGAGGTGACGACGTGCGCCCACAGCACACCCGACCGAGCGATCGGCATGGACTGGAATCGTTCGAAGATGCCGCCCTTTACATCGGTGAACAGCCGGTACGCGGTGTAGGAGATGCCTGAGGCGATGGTCATGAGCAGGATGCCGGGCAGCATGTAGTTCACGTACGGAACCGACCCGGTATCGATGGCGCCGCCGAACACGTAGACGAACATCAGCATCATGGCGACCGGCGTGATGGCGGTCGTGATGATGGTGTCCATGCTGCGTGTGACGTGGCGCAGGGTCCGCCCCGTGAGCGCGGCAGTGTCGCTGAAGAAGTACGCGGTCATCCTCGTCCCCCAGTTGTCGTGCCAGTGACGTCGCTCTTGTCGCTGCTGCCGATGACTGCGAGAAAGATCTCCTCGAGAGTCGGCTGCTTCTCGACGTACTCGACCTTGGCGGGTGGGAAGAGTTGCTTGAGCTCGGTGAGGGTGCCGTTCACGATGATCCGACCCTGGTGGAGGATCCCGATCCGGTCGGCCAGCTGCTCAGCCTCCTCCAGGTACTGCGTGGTGAGCAGCACCGTCGTTCCGTGGCCGGCGAGCTCCTTGACCGCATCCCACACCTCGATGCGCGCCTCGGGGTCGAGTCCGGCCGTCGGCTCGTCCAGGAAAATCACCGGCGAATTCCCGATGAGGCTCATCGCAATGTCCAGCCGGCGGCGCATCCCACCCGAATATGTGGACACTCGCCGCGCGCCCGCCTCGCTCAGCGAGAAACGCCTCAGCAGGTCATCCGCAGTCGCGCCAGGGTCCTTGAGGTGGCGCAGCCTGGCGACCAGGGCGAGGTTCTCCCGACCGCTGAGGATCTCGTCAACGGCCGCGAACTGCCCGGTGAGACTGATGGACTCCCGCACGTTCGCCGCTTGCGTGGCGACGTCGAAGCCATGGACGCTCGCCACCCCCGCTTCGGCCTTCAGGAGCGTGGCGAGGATCCTCACGGTCGTGGTCTTGCCCGCCCCGTTGGAACCGAGCAGGGCGAAGATGCTGCCCGGCACCACGTCGAAGTCCACACCGCGCAGCACTTCGAGCTTCCCGTACGACTTCTTGAGATCTTGCACGCGAATCGCCGGACCGGCGATCGATTGGGCTGTCATGCTCATCTGCCTCCTTCGCGGAGCTCTTCCGGGCGACTGCGCGGAAGCTCCTCCCGGAAGGATGGAGGGTTGACCCAGCGTCAAGGTCAAGCCCGTTCCGACCACGGCAGATCGCCGACCGGCCAGACACACTGCAGCGATGACGGGCCGCGCGCCCCGAGCTCGTTCGGCCGCGAACCCGCCATACTCATAGCTGTCGGTGAACCACTCACGCATCGGTTCCTGCGACTCACCGGCCAGAAATCGACGAACCCTCTTGCTTCGCCCGGCGGGCGCGTCGAGACCAGCGAGTCCGCCCCGGAGGCGTCCGTCCGGGAGCTGGCCGAGGAGACCGGCCTGAGCGCGCGCCTCGACGACGCGTACCTGCTGACGCTCCTGCACGACGACCGCGACGGTGTCCGCCGCGTCTCGGCGGTGGTCCGCGTCACCGCCTGGACCGGTGCACCACGGGTCTGCGAGCCGCACCGCTTCACCCGCTGGGAGTGGCACCCCCTGCACACCCTGGCCGGCCTCGGACCCATCTTCGCACCCTCCGCGCAGGCGCTGGAGGCGACCTGGCCCGGCGTGCTGTCCGGCCTGCCCCCGGTACATTCCTACCCTCAGGCTGATGCTCCCCCAGCGATCGGCGGCGAGCCGCCGAGGCCGTTCGGCTGCGTCAGGAGATGACTGACACCGTGATCGCAAAGGGCTGGGCGCCCTCGGCACGCGTCCGACAGGCGCTGCGGACGGTGCCCCGGCACCGCTTCGCTCCCGAGGCCCCGCTCCGTAACGCATACGACGACAACCTGGCTGTTGTCACCCGCCGCGACGGGGCCGGGAGGGCGGTCAGCTCGGTCTCGGCCGCCTGGCTCCAGGCCGACATGGCCGAGCACCTGCGTCTCGAGCCGGGGATGACCGTCTTCGAGGCCGGATCGGGCGGCTGCAACGCCGCGTTGCTGGCCGCCGTCACCGCGCCGACAGGCCGGGTGATCAGCGTCGACCTCGACCCGTACGTCATCCGCCGTACGCGGCGGCTGTGCGCCGAAGCCGGCAGCGGCCGGGTCACCGCCGTCCTCGGCGACGGCCGCCTGGGCGCCCCCGGCCTCGTCCCGCCCGGCGGCTTCGACGGCATGAGCATCACCCACAACGTGTGGGATATCGCCCCGGCCTGGCGGGGGCAGTTGGCCGAGGGCCGGTTCCTCGTCCTCCCCCTGGAGATGCACGGCTACACGGGCGCGATCGCACTCCAGCGGCACGGCGATGTCCTGCACGCGCGCGACTGGACGTACTGCGGATTCGTCCGCGACCGCGGAGCTGCCGCCCGCACCACCCCCACTGTCGCTCTGGCAGGCGGAGCGGTCACGGTGCGGTGGGAAGACGGCGCCCCCGGCGACACCGGCGGACTGGACGCTGCCTTGGACGGCCCCCGGCACGAGCTCGCCACCGGCGTCGTCATCCCCGGCGAGTACTCGCTCGAGACGCTCCAGCTCTACTCGGCGACCGTCCTGGACGGCCACTGCCGCCTGACCGTTCCGGAAGGCTCCGAGTCGGTGACGCAGCGGGACGCCGCCGCGATCGTCGGCGAGGACTCCCTCGCCTACCTGACCAGCGTCAAGACCCACGACGCGCCACAGCCCGCCGACCGGCGCCATGAGTTCCGCGTCCATGCCTACGGCCCGGCCGCACCGGAGCGGGCCGAGCGGTTCGCCACCTGCGTGCAGGACTGGGACCGGCACGTGCGCGAGACCGGCTACCCGCCCATGACCGTCCACCCGGCCGGCACGCCCGACCACGAACTGCCCGCCGGCCACGTGCTGGACAAGACCTCCCGCCCCACCACCACCTCCTCCCCCACCACGCGAGCACCCAACTCCCCCGGCGATTCCACCGACGAGACCCTCAAGGAGTACCTCATGAGCGGTACCTGGCTCCCGCCCGAGCAGTACATCGCCACCCTGCCCAAAGCCACCATCTACGGCTGCTTCTACGTCACCGACCAGGACGAGCGTCCGATCCAACTGCGTTCCGCCCACAACCCGGCGGTGTGGCAGTGGCCCGGCGGCAACCTGGACGACCCGGAAGAGACCCCGTGGGACTGCGCTGTCCGCGAGTGCCTGGAGGAGACCGGTCTGCGCATCGCCGATACCCCGCGGCTGCTGGCCGTGCACTTCCTGCCGCCTCTCGGCGACTGGACCACCCACAAGATCGGCTTCGTCTTCGACGGCGGGCAGCTCGACCGCGACCAGATCGACCGCATCGTCCTGGACCCGGACGAGCACACCGAAGTCGCCATCCGGCCGCTGGAGGAGTGGCGCCAGGAGATGAGCGCCTTTTCCTTCCGCCTTCTCGCCGCGGTGGCCGAGGCCCGTCGCAGCGGGTCGGTCTGCTATCTGGAGCAGTCGCCCGCGTCCTGACCTCCGCCCCGCCCGGCGAGCGCCGCCGAGCGGTTGCCGTACCGACCGTCCGCCCACGTCGTGGAGGCCGGGAGGAAAGCGCCGGCTCCCGGCACCTGTGTGGCTGCGCGCGGCAGCGCAGTGTGGCTGCGCGCGGCAGCGCTGTTCGCCGACGGCCGGCACGTTGCGACGGCAACCTGGCGGTTTCCGGGTGGCTTTTCGGGAAGCGGGCGCGCACTGCTCGCGCGCACCGCGGCATCGTCCGCACGGGAGTGGTGTACGTCACGCGAGTGGGAAAACCCGGTGCGTGGGGCGGGCGTCTAACGGGTGTGAGTTCAGGCAGAAAAGCACTGCACGAGGCCGACGAAGCACATCTCGTCCGCCGGGTGGCCCGGGGCGACCGCGCCGCGTTCGAGGAGCTGTACCGGCGTACGGCGCCGTGGATGGCCGTGCGGCTGCGCAGACGTTGCGCGGACGAGCAGATCGTCGCCGAGGTGATGCAGGAAACGTATCTGGCGGTGTGGCGCGCGGCGGGTGCGTTCGCCGGCAGCGCGGTGGGCGGGACGGCCGTCGGCTGGCTGTGGACGATCGCGGCGCGCCGTCTCGTCGACGCCTTCCGCCGCCGGGCGCACCACGCCGAGCCGCCGCCCGCCGCCGCGTCCACCGACACGGCGCCCGCCGCGGAGGAGGAAGCACTCGCGGCGACCGTCGGCGGGGAGGTCGGTGACGCGTTGCGGTGCCTGGCACCGGAGTTGCGGCAGGTACTGCAAGCCATGGTGCTCGACGGGTTGTCGGTCAAGGAGACCGCTGTCCTGCTGGGGCTGCCCGAGGGCACGGTCAAGACCCGTGCCCGCCGGGCGCGGATCGCGATGCGGAGGGCGCTGGTATGAGCGCGGAACACGTGTCGATGCGGCGCATCGACGGCTACGCGCGCGGCGACGCGGATCTCGCCGCCGACGAGTTGTGGGCGGTGGAGGCGCACCTGGAAGCGTGCGGTACCTGCCGTGCCCGGCTGGCCCGTGCCGTCGCAGAAGAGGCGCCGGCCACCGCGTCGCTCGTCGAGACGGTCTGGTCCGGACTGGAGCCCCGCCTGGAGACGGCCGTCGCGCGTCCGTCCCGGCGGCGCCTGCCGGCGCGGCTGGCGGTCTGGCTCACGCCGGTGATGGCGCCGTGGCTGGCCATGACGCTGGGGGTGACAGCGATCGCGCTGCTGCTGGACACGGTGGGGCTCGGCCCGCACGTCGGCGAGGTGTCGCTGGTGCTGCTGTTCGCGCCGGTGCTGCCGCTGTGCGGGGTGGCCGCCTCATGGTCGCGCGGCCTGGACCCGGCATTCGAACTCACGGCCTGCGTACCGAGGACGGGGCTGCATTTGGTGCTCCGGCGCACCCTCTCGGTTCTCGCCGTGACGATCCCCCCGCTGTTTGTGGCAGGTGAGCTGACGGGGGTGGCGGCAGCACAGTGGCTGCTTCCCTGTCTGGCCTTCACCGCGGCGGCGCTGGCACTCGGCGGCGTTGTCGGCGTCACGCGCGCCGTTTTGGTGCTGGTGGCGGTGTGGGCGGCCGTGATCCTGGCGCCGACGCTGGCCACCAGCCGCACTTCCTTCGCCCTGCACGCGGACGGCCTGCCCGTGTGGGGGGCCTGTCTCGTCCTCGGAGTCGGCGTCCTGCTCGTCCGTCGCGGCGCGTACTCCACCTCGCACGGCCTCGTGCACCTCTCGGGAAGGAAGAACGCATGACACGCGCAGTCAGCGCGGCACACCTCGCACCCAGGGCCTGGGCGTGGGAGATCCGGGCCGCCGGGCTGAAGGTACGAGCCGGCCGCAAGCGGATGGCTGTCGACGGACTCGACCTGTCGCTGGGCACCGGCGTGCACGGCCTCCTCGGCCCGAACGGGGCCGGTAAGACCACCCTGATCCGGGCGTTGGCCACCGTTCTGCGCCCCGCCGAGGGCGCACTGGAGCTGTTCGGCGAGTCCGTCACCGATGCCGGCGCGCACCGCCGTCTGCGCCGGCGGATCGGCTACCTGCCCCAGGTGTTCGGCTACTACAAGCGCTTCACGGTGCGTGAGTTCGTCGAGTACATGGCCTGGCTGAAAGAGGTGCCCAAGGCGGACATCCCGGCAGCCGTCCAACGGGCCGTGGAGCGGGTCGGACTGGCCGAGCGCGCGGACGAGCGGATGAAGGCTCTTTCCGGCGGCATGGTGCGTCGCGTCGGCATTGCCCAGGCGCTGGTCAACGACCCGGCGCTGCTGCTGCTGGACGAGCCGACCGTCGGCCTGGACCCGGCGCAGCGGCTGCGGTTCCGGGAGCTGTTGCAGGAGGTGGGCACCGACACCTGTGTGGTCGTGTCCACCCACCTGGTGGAGGACGTCGCCGCCGCCTGCGACGACGTGGTGCTCTTCGCGGACGGTCGGCTCGTCCTGCACGGCACCCTGGAGGATCTGGCCGCGGCCGGTGGCCCCGAGCACCCTGGCGACAGTCCCCTGGAGCGCGGCTACTCGGCGCTGCTCGTCGGCCCCACGGACCTCAGGAGCGCCTGGTGAGCCTCGCCGTTCTGAAGACCGAGTCGAGGCGCTCCGTCGCCCCGTGGGCCGGATTCGTCATCCTGGCGGCCGGGATGGGGTTCCTCTGGCTGATCGACGGGCCGTGGTGGAGCGGGACGGCCCGGTGGACCTCCCAGTGGACGTCCATGGCGCTGTGGACGCGTTCCCTGCTGACCTTCCTGTGGCCGCTGGCCGTGGGCCTGGGGGCGCTGCAGGGGCTGCGGGACAGCCGCTCACGGATATCCGAACTGCTGACCACCACGCCGCGGCCCGCCGCGCACCGCGCCGCTGTCCCCGCGGGCGCCACCGCGCTGTTTTCGGCCTCGGCCTTCGCCCTGCTCGTCCTGGTGGGCGCGGCACAGGTGCTTCTCGGCGACACGACGTACACGCATCTCGCGTGGCTTCCGATCTCGCTCGTCGGCGCGCTCTCCCTGGTCGCGGGTGCGCTGTTCGGCATGGGCGTCGGACGGAGTCTTCCCTCCGCGCTCACGCCGCCCGCGGTAGCGGTCTCGGCGCTCTTGGCGACCGTGCTTCTCCAGCAGACGGCGGACGAGGCGCTGCCCTCCGGTCTGGCGCCGAACCGGCTCTCGCTCCTGTCACCCGCCGTCTCACAAGTGCGCGAATCACTCCTCACCCTCTCCGTGGCCGTGCACCTCGGGCAGACTCTGTGGCTGCTCGGCTTGGCCGCGACCGGTTTCGCGCTCTTGGCCGCCCGCTCCGCACGTGCCCGGCTCGCTGCCCTCGCCCCCGTTCTGGCGGCAGGGGTGCTCGCTCTCCTCGTCCTGCCCGCCGAACCGCGTCAGACGTACGTCGTCGACCAGGCCGCCGCGTCGCAGGTGTGTGACGGGCCGGTGTGCGTGACCGAGGCGCACCGCCACCGGCTCGCCGAACTCGCGCCACACGGAAAGGAGGCCCTGCGCCGCCTGCGGGACGCCCTCGGTGACAAGGCGCCCGAAACGATCCAGGAGGAGACCGCCCTGCGGGGGATCACCGCCGACCGCGTCCCCTCACCCGACACCGTCCTCATCGACTTCGACGACCCTGTCGTCACCCACGCGAAGGGCCGCGCCCTGACGCGCGTTCTCATCGCCCAGGGAATGGCGCCGAACTGCGTTCCGCGCAGCGACCGGGAAAGTGGCACGCTCGGCGAACTCGCCGCACAGAGCGTCGCCGCGGGTTGGGCGTTGGGAGACCTCCGGCTGCTCGCCGGGAGCGTGCACCGGGAGGACCACCTCCGTGACCGTGCCCGCCCGCTCTGGAGGAAACTCAACGCTCTCCCCCGGGACGAACAGCGCGCCCGCATCGCCGCGTTGCACCAGGCGGCTCTCTCCTGCGAGGGCGGCGCTGCGCACGCGCTGACCGGGGGTGCGTCCCGGTGAGATGGCTGACCCTGTACGCACGGTCGCGGCAGGTGCCCGCCTCGGTCGCCGTGATCGTGCTGAGCGCGCTGACGGTGGGCTTCCTCGCCCCCGGCGGCGGTGCGGGGCCCGGGGACCTGCGGCTGCCCGCACTCGCCCTCGCCGCCGGGGCGACGGCTGCCTCCGCCGGGCTCGGCGGGCAGGACCCCGCGCTGGACCGCACCGCCGCACTGCGATGGGTGTACCGCAGGGCGGTGCACGTGCTGCTCATCGGGGCCGTCGCGGGTGCCGCGCTGCTGTCCGCGCAGGCACTGGGAGAGCACATGGCTCCCGTTGCGTTCCTGGCGCGCGACAGTGCGGGACTGGCAGGCCTCGTCGCCGCGGCAACGGCGGTGTGGGGCGCGCGCAACGCGTGGATACTGCCGACAGGCTGGCTCGCGTTCGCCCTGTTCGCACCGGCCGCGACGAGCGTGCCGCTGCAGGTGGGCACCTGGATGCTGCTGCCACCCGGCACCACGGCCGCCACCTGGACCGCCGTGGCGCTCGCCCTCGTCGGCACCGCCGCCTACGCCGTCGCGGGACCACGTCGCTGAAGCCGCTCGTCCTGGCCCACTGATGCCGTCCGAGCACACTCGCAGGCGGCCCGGAGGAGGCCGGAGCACTCGCCGCGAGTGTCCACCTCCGCACCCGTCACCCGTCCGGCGGCGCCGCGAGAGCGGGTGTGCTGCATGCAGGTGAACCTGGAGGCAGCACACCCGCTCTCCGCACTCGACTACAGGGAGTCTTCATGGTCGTCAAGAAGCTGCACGACGCCGGTCTCCGCAGTGAGCACGCCTACACCGCGGCCGTCGCCTCGATCGGACTCACCGTCGTCTCGTGGATGGGATCGATCAAGGGCGAGACCGCGGGGATGGACCGGGCCGACCGGTGGGGCATCTTCGTCGGAGAGTGGGCTCCGACCTTCTTCGGCCTCGGGCTGGCCCTGGCCCAGTACGAGGACTGACCACCCGCGCAGCCAGCCTGCCGACGGCTGACCGCCTGACAGTACAGCCTGCTGTACCCGCGGGGGCCCGCTCGCGGGATCGGCGGCGCGTGTACCGGTTCCCTACCGTCTCGGTACGGAGCACAGACGGCGAGTCCGCCCTTCGAAGGGAGCCGGGATGTCCGACGACGGCCCTTACCGTCTCACCCCCGCGAGCCGCACCGCCAGCGGCGCACGCCCCGCACGGACAGGCGCCCTCCGCTCGCTGCTGTGGGCCGTGCTGGTGGTGAGCGTCACGGCCAACATGGTGGTGTCGAGCGCCGGTGTGGCGAGCGGGGTGAACCTCGCCTGCGGCCTGGTCACCGCCGTCTGCGTCGTCGGCCTCGTCCTGTTGTGGACGGCCGGCGGCCGGCGGCGTGGTGGTCAGGCGCGGCGGCGGGCGTCGTCGAGGTAGTGCAGGACGGCGGCGACGCGGCGGTCCGTACGGTCGGTGGGGGCCAGGCCGAGCTTGGCGAAGATGCTGCGGATGTGCTTGTGGACAGCGCCTTCGGTGATGGTGAGCCGCTCGGCGACGGCGGTGTTGCCGAGCCCTTCGGCCATCAGGGCCAGCACGTCGCGTTCGCGGGGGCTGAGGCGGTCGAGGCGCGCGTCGGGCCGGGTGCGGGCGAAGATCTGCGCGACGACCTCGGGGTCGATGGCCGTGCCTCCGTCGGCCACCCGGCGCAGCGCGGTCAGGAACTCCTGGACCCGGCCGACCCGTTCCTTGAGGAGGTACCCGAGCCGGGCGCTGCCCTCCGCCAGCAGCTCGGTGGCGAAGGCCTGCTCGACGTATGCGGACAGTACGAGCACGGCCAGGCCAGGTCGGCTGCGTCGGGCCCGCACCGCCGCGGTGATGCCCTCGTCCGTATGGGTCGGGGGCATCCGGACGTCGACGATGGCGACGTCGGGGTCGTGGGTCTCGACCGCGGCCAGGAACCCTTCGGGCGTTCCGGCCGTGGCCACGACGTCGAGCGACTCCGCGCGCAGCAGCAGCGCGAGCCCCTCGCGCAGCAGCGGGTCGTCCTCGGCTATCACAACCCGCATGGCATGCTCACTTTCGCAGTGGTGGGCCCGCCTGGTCGGCCGGGCGCGTTGTCCGTTCGTGCGTGTGCCCCGTGCCGACGGTGCGGGGCGCGGGTGCCCGAGGCGGCCCGGGCACGGGTGGCCGTCTCCCGTGTCCGGGGCCCGGATCTGCGCATGGGTCTGGGCATAGCTCTGGGCCGGCGGTCCGGAATGGCTCCACGCGCGGGCATCCGTACCTCCTGAGACCGTGACGATAAGGCACCGCCGGGCACCGCCGCAGCGCGGGTCTCGGAGCGAAGTCGCGTACGCGCTGGGGCGATTGCACGGTGCCGAGCCGAACCCGCCGGACGACGGCTGCGCTCAGGCGGGCGTACGGGCACGGGGGGCGTACGGGCA
>NZ_JASKYT010000279.1:0-8536 GCF_041028275.1 Streptomyces sp. PU-14G | reverse complement strand
CCCGGCGGGGGCGGGTGGCCGTCGCCGTCGGCGTCTTCGGCGAACTCCTCATCACCGCGGGGCTCGTGCTCGCCCTGTTCGTCGTCTACTCGCTGTGGTGGACGAACGTGCTCGCCGACCGGCAGGCCAAGAAGGAGGGCGACCGGGTGCGGAAGCACTGGGCCGCCGACCGCGGGCCGGGCGACCTCGACACCCGGGACGGCATCGGGTTCCTGCACGTGCCGTCGATGTCGGAGAAGGACATCCTGGTCAAGAAGGGCACCGACCCCAAGGAGCTCAACCAGGGCATCGCGGGCTACTACACCAAGCCCGTCAAGTCGGCCCTCCCCCAGGACCAGTCGGGCAACTTCTCCCTCGCCGCGCACCGCGACGGGCACGGGGCGAAGTTCCACGACATCGACAAGATCGACAAGGGTGACGCGATCGTCTTCGAGACGAAGAACACCTGGTACGTGTACAAGGTGTTCGAGACGCTGCCCCAGACCTCGAAGTACAACGTCGACGTGCTCGACGCGGTCCCGAAGGGCTCGGGCAAGAAGGAGCGGGGCCGCTACATCACCCTGACGACCTGCACGCCCGTCTACACCTCGAAGTACCGCTACATCGTCTGGGGCGAGCTCGTCCGCACCCAGGACGTCGACGAGGACCGCACGGCTCCGGCGGAGTTGCGTTGACCGTACGGGGGCGCTGAGGCCGCGGGGGTGCGGGGGCGTCAGCCCCCACACCCTTGTCCGCCGCGACGGCGCGCAACCACCGCGGCGAGGGCCCGGCGGAAGGGCAGACGGCCGGCACCGACACGTTCGGCACCAGCCAAGGGCACGCGTACCAGCCAAGGGCACCCGTACCAGCCAAGGGCACCCGTCTCAGTGGTGGCGGCGGCCGAGGCCGCCCCAGAAGCCGCCGTCGTCACCGCCGTCGTCGCCCTCGTCGGGGCCCGCCGGGCGCGTCATGATGGTGATCTTGTCGCCCTTCTTGCCCTGCGTGTTGGCCGGCGGGTTGGTCCCCACCACGATCGCGTTGTCGTCCTGGGGGCCGGTCACCTTGTCGACGGCAAATCCGGCGTCCTGCAGGGCGGACTTGGCGTCACCGAGCTTCTGGTTGGTGACGTCCGGCACGGTGGCGGGCTGGTCGTCGGGGGCCTTGGCGACGGTCAGGGTGATCGTCGTGCCCTCGGGCTGCTTGCCCTGGCCGGGGTCCTGGCGGATGACGGTACCGGCGGCCTTGGTCTCGTTCTCCTCCTCGGACTTGGAGACCTTGAAGCCGAGCGACTCGAGCTGCTGCTTGGCCTTGTCGAAGGGCTGGTCGACGACGTTGGGCACGGTCGGCCTGGACTCGGTGGCGACGGTCAGCGTCACCTTGGTGCCCTTCTTGCGCTTCTCGCCCCCGGTCGGGTCCTGCGAGAGCACCGTGCCGGCCTGCTGCTCGGACTCCTGCTGCTTCTTGCCGACCTTGAAACCGGCCTCGTTGAGCTTCTGCTTGGCGTCGGCGAAGACCTCGCCCTTGACGTCCGGAACCTCGCGGGGTGCCTGGTCGCGTGGGCCCTTGGACATGATGAGGCTGACGGTGCTGTCCGCGTCGACGCTCTCCCCGATGCCGGGGTCCGTCTTGCAGACGGTGCCCTTCTTCTCGTTGCACCACTCGCTCTGGCCCTTATCGGCCTTCAGACCGGTGTTCTCCAGCTGTTGGGTGGCCTCGGACTCGGAGAGCCCGGCGACGTTGGGCACCTCGGCCTGGTTGTCGGGCGAGGCGAACAGGGCCCGGCCGATGAAGATGGCTCCGACGAGGACGAGGATGACGGCGAGCGCCAGCAGGATCGTCGAGAGCGGGTTCTTGCCCTTGCGACGGCCGCGCTGCTCGTCGTAGTAGCCGCCGTCGTCCGCGCGCATCGGCGGCAGCATGGACGTCTGGGGCTCCTGGGCGTGGAGCGCCGTGGTCGGCTGGTCCTCCGGGTAGCCGGGGTAGCCGGCGCCCATGGCGGTGGCGGCGACGGGCTGGCCGTCGAGGCAGGCCTCGATGTCGGCGCGCATCTCATCGGCGCTCTGATAGCGGTAGTCCGGGTCCTTGACCAGGGCCTTCATGACGATCGCGTCCGTGGCGGGCGAGATCTCGGGGTCGAAGGCGCTGGGCGGCTGCGGCTCTTCCCGCACGTGCTGGTAGGCGACGGCGACGGGCGAGTCGCCGACGAACGGGGGCCGCACGGTCAGCAGCTCGTAGAGCAGGCAGCCGGTGGAGTACAGGTCGGAGCGCGCGTCGACGGACTCGCCCTTGGCCTGCTCGGGGGAGAGGTACTGGGCGGTGCCGATGACGGCGGCCGTCTGCGTCATCGTCATGCCGGAGTCGCCCATGGCGCGGGCGATGCCGAAGTCCATGACCTTCACCTGCCCGGTGCGGGTCAGCATGACGTTGGCGGGCTTGATGTCGCGGTGGACGATGCCGTTGCGGTGGCTGTACTCCAGCGCCTGGAGGATGCCGGTGGTCATCTCCATCGACCGCTCGGGCAGCAGCTTGCGCCCGGAGTGCAGGAGCTCCCGCAGGGTGGAGCCGTCGACGTACTCCATGACGATGTAGGGGATGGAGACCCCGTCGACGTAGTCCTCGCCGGTGTCGTAGACGGCGACGATCGCCGGATGGTTGAGCGAGGCGGCCGACTGGGCCTCACGGCGGAAGCGGGCCTGGAACGACGGATCGCGGGCGAGGTCGACGCGGAGCGTCTTGACCGCGACCGTGCGGCCCAGCCGGGTGTCCTGGGCGAGGTAGACCTCGGCCATGCCTCCACGGCCGAGCACCGAGCCCAGCTCGTACCGGCCGCCTAGGCGACGCGGCTCTTCCATAGTCTCCAGCCCTCTCCGGTCTTCCGTGCCGCGGCACGTGGAACTCCCCCAGCCTCCGGCCGGGTGGTACCCCCAGGCTTGCGACACGGCGGTGTGCTGCTCGGCATACGGTACCCGCCACTGGTCGCGTGCCTGGTGTGGTCGTGGTGACCGGGCTCACCCGAAGCCGGCGGCCGGTGTCACCGCTTCTCGTCGAGGACGGCCTCCATCACGTCCTTCGCGATCGGCGCCGCCAGCTTGCCACCCGCGATGTCGTCGCGCAGTGTGTCGGAACTCTCCACCACTACAGCGACGGCGACGGGAGATCCGTCACTCGTCTTCGCGTACGAAATGAACCAGGCGTACGGGTTGTCCTTGTTGTTCTCACCGTGCTGTGCGGTACCGGTCTTGCCGCCGACAGTGACGTTGGGAATCCTGCCCGCGGTTCCTGTGCCCTTCTCCACGACCGTCTCCATGGCCGACTGGAGCTTCTGGGCGTTCTCCGCCGAGACCGGCTGGCTCAGCTCCTCGGGCTTGGTCTGCTCGACGGTGTTGAGGTTGGGCGCGACCAGCTTGTCGACCATGTACGGCTTCATCAGCTTGCCGTCGTTGGCGATCGCCGAGGCGACCATGGCCATCTGGAGCGGGGTGGCGCGATTGGAGGCCTGGCCGATGCCCGCCTGGGCGTTCTGCGGGCGGGTGTCCTCGGGGTAGATGCTCTTGGCGGGCCGCACCGGGGTGTCCAGGTCCGGGTCGAGCGTGCCGCCCTTGACGTCCTTCTCGAAGCCGAACTTCTCCGCCATCTTGATCATCTCGTCGTTGCCGAGCTCGTCGGACATCTTGGCGAAGACGGTGTTGCAGGACCACTGCAGCGCCACGCGGATGCTGGCGTTCTTGCACTGCGGGATGTTGCCCTCGTTGCCCAGATCCTTGCTGGTGTTCGGCAGCCTGTACGGGTCGGGCGAGTCGGTCTTGGAGTCGATGTCGTAGTCCCCGCTCTCCAGCCCGGCCGCCGCGGTGACGACCTTGAACGTGGAGCCGGGCGGGTAGGTCTGGCGCAGCGCCCGGTTCAGCATCGGGTCGTCGGGGTTGTTCTTCTTCTGCAGGGCGCTCCACGCCTTGCTGTCCTTCTCGCCGTTGCCGGCGAAGGCGGACGCGTCGTAGGAGGGCTTGTTGGCCAGCGCCAGGATGGCGCCCGTCGACGGGTCGATCGCGGCGACGGCGCCCTTCTTGTCGCCGAGCCCGTC
The DNA here is from genome assembly GCF_041028275.1 of Streptomyces sp. PU-14G. NCBI lineage: Bacteria > Bacillati > Actinomycetota > Actinomycetes > Kitasatosporales > Streptomycetaceae > Streptomyces > Streptomyces sp. PU-14G. The sequence goes on along the minus strand of NZ_JASKYT010000279.1, from coordinate 4,479 downwards.
GTAGGCCGCCTTCTGCGCCTTCGCGCTCAGCGTCGTGACGACGTTGCCGCCCTTCTGCGGCTTGCCGGTGACCATGTCGATGGTGCGGTTGAAGAACAGCCGGTCGTCGTCGCCGGTGAGGATGGGGTCGTACAGCTTCTCCAGCTGGTTGGCACCGAACGCCTGCGAGGCGTAACCGGTGACCGGCGCCCACATCTTGCCGTCCTTGTAGGTGCGCTTGTACTTGAAGTCGGTGCCGTCGGTGGCGGCCGACCCGGTGACCGACTTGCCGTCCACGATGATGTTGCCGCGCGGCTGGGCGTACCGGGCGATGGAGACGCGCCTGTTGTCAGGGTCGGTCTTCAGCTCGTCGGCCTGGACGAACTGCAGCCAGTTCGTCCGCACGAGCAGGGCCATCACGAGCAGACCGCAGAAGATCGCGATCCGGCGCAGGGGCTTGTTCACGGGCGGACCACCTGAGTCATCTCGGCGTCGGGTGAGGGTGCCGGGGCCGGCGCGGGGCGGCGGGCGGTGTCGCTGATGCGCAGCAGAATGCCGATCAGCGCCCAGTTGGCGATCACGGAGGAACCGCCGGAGGCCAGGAACGGCATGGTCATACCGGTCAGCGGGATCAGGCCCATGACGCCGCCGGCGACGACGAAGACCTGGAGTCCGAAGGCGCCGGACAGGCCGACGGCCAGCAGCTTGCCGAACGGGTCGCGGGCGGCGAGCGCCGTGCGGACGCCGCGTTCGACGATCAGGCCGTACAGCAGGAGGACGGCCATCATGCCGGTGAGGCCCAGTTCCTCGCCGACCGTGGCGAGGATGAAGTCGGAGTTGGCGGCGAAGCCGATCAGGTCGGAGTTGCCCTGGCCCCAGCCGGTGCCGAGCACGCCGCCGGAGCCGAACGCCCACAGCGCCTGGGCGATCTGGTCGCTGCCGGTGGCCTGGATGACCTCCTCCGAGAAGGGGTGCAGCCAGGCCTGGACGCGGTCTTGCACGTGCGGTTCGAACGTGGCCACGAGGGAGGCGCCGCCGGCCGACAGGAGCAGGCCGAAGACGATCCAGCTGGTGCGCTCCGTGGCGACGTACAGCATGATCACGAAGAGGCCGAAGAACAGCAGCGAGGTGCCCAGGTCGGTCTCGAAGACCAGGATCATCAGGCTGAGGCCCCAGATCACCAGGATCGGCCCCAGGTCGCGTCCGCGCGGCAGGTAGAGCCCCATGAAGCGGCGGGAGGCCAGCGCCAGGGCGTCCCGTTTCACCATCAGATAACCCGCGAAGAAGATCGCGATGATGATCTTGACGAACTCACCCGGCTGGAGGTTGATCGGGCCGATACTGACCCAGATCCGCGCGCCGTTGACCGGCTTGAAGAACACCGGCAGCACCAGCAGCACCAGGCCGACGGCCATGGAGATGTAGGTGTAGCGCTGCAGCACCCGGTGGTCCTTGAGGAACAGCAGGATCGCCACGAACAGCGCCAGCCCGATCGCCGAGTACAGCAGCTGCTTGGGGGCGTCGGGGGTGAAGGCGCCGAAGAGGTTCTCGGCGCGCTGGTGCAGCCGCTCCGACTGGTCGAGGCGCCAGATCAGCACCAGGCCCAGACCGTTGAGCAGCGTGGCCAGCGGCAGCAGCAGGGGGTCGGCGTAGGGCGCGTAGCGGCGCACCACCAGGTGCCCCACGCCCGCCAGCAGCACCATGCCGAAGCCGTAGCCGAGCATGCCCGACGGCAGCTTGTCGTTGATCGCCAGGCCCACGTTGGCGTACGCGAAGACCGGGATCAGCACGGCGAAGACGAGCATCGCCAGCTCCGTGTTGCGGCGGCTCGGCAGCCCGCCGGAGGACACGGTGGTGTTGCTGCCCGTGGTGGTGGTGAGGTTGCTCATGCCTGTGCCGCCCCCTACGGCGCGGTGCACTGCTTGGCCAGCTCCTGCTGTTCCTTCGTGAGCTTGGGGCTCGGCGACGGAGTGCTGGAGGCGGCGCCAGTGGTGTCGTGGGTGGAGCCGGAGGTGAAGGCGGTGTGGGTGGCCGTGCCGACGCCGGCGTCCCCCGTACCCGCGCCGGCGGTGCCGGTTCCGTTGCCGACCCCGCCGCCTGTGGTGGCGTCACCGGGCCGGTTCTGCTCGTCCTTGCGCTGCTTCTCGGACTTCTCGGAACCCTTGCCGCCCTTGTCCCCCTTGTCGGGCTCCTTGGGCTGCTTCTTCTGCTCGGCGACGATCCGGCACACCTCGGCCTGCTCGCCCAGCTCGGTGAGCTTGTCCTTGGCCTCGTCCCGGTCGTTCAGCGCGATGGTCTCCTTGACCTGGTTGCGCTGGAAGCCCGGCAGGTACTTGAGTTCGACGTCGGGGCGGTCCTCGTCGACCTTGTGCAGCGAGACGCCGGCCAGCTCCTGATTGATGCCGCGGTAGAGCGCGACGTGGTCACCGTTGGCGCCCACGTAGTACTGCGTCTGCGTCCAGCGGTAGCCGCCGTACAGGCCGCCGCCGACCACGGCCAGCGCCAGGGCGATCCACAGCGAACGCTTGATCCACCTGCCTTTGCCGCCCTTGCCCGGCTTGGTGAAGTCCTCGTCGGTGAACGGACCGAACGCGCCCGCCGGCGCCGCCGGATCGCCACTCGGCGGTCCGAACCCCGCAGGGGCACCCGGCTGCCCCTGCGGGGGCACGCCCTGGCCGCGGCCCAGCTCGGCGGCGCGGGCCGCCGGCGTGCTGCCCAGCGCGCCGCCCGCCAACTGCTGCTGCGTCTCGGCGACGGCCCCGACGATGACGGGGGTGTCGTTGAGCTGGGTGTGCAGGGTGTCCTCGTGATCGACGTCCAGGACGTCGGCGACGATGCAGGTGATGTTGTCGGGGCCACCGCCGCGCAGCGCGAGCTGGATCAGCTCCTGCACGGTGTCCTGCGGACCGTGGTAGCCGGCCAGCGTCTCCTCGATCGTCTGGTGCGAGACGACGGCCGACAGCCCGTCGGAGCACAGCAGGTAGCGGTCCCCGGCGCGCACCTCGCGGATCGACAGATCGGGCTCGACGTGGTCACCGCTGCCCAGCGCGCGCATCAGCAGCGAGCGCTGCGGGTGCGTGGTGGCCTCTTCCTCGGTGATCCGGCCCTCGTCCACCAGCCGCTGCACCCAGGTGTGGTCCTGGGTGATCTGGGTGAGCTGCCCCTCGCGCAGCAGATAGGCCCGCGAGTCGCCGACGTGGACGAGCCCGAGGCGCTGCCCCGTCCACAGCAGGGCCGTGAGCGTCGTGCCCATCCCCTCCAGCTGCGGGTCCTCCTCGACCATCAGCCGCAGCTGGTCGTTGGCGCGCTGCACCGTGGTGCCGAGAGAGGTGAGGATGTCCGAGCCGGGAATGTCCTCGTCGAGCTGGACCATGGCGGAGATCACCTCGGAGGAGGCGACCTCGCCGGCGGCTTGGCCGCCCATGCCGTCGGCGACCGCGAGCAGCCGGGGGCCGGCATAGCCGGAGTCCTCGTTGTGCTCGCGGATCATGCCGTCGTGTGATCCGGCGGCAAAGCGCAGTGACAGGCTCATGCGCACCTCGCCCGTCGGCTCCGGGTACATCCGCACGGTGCCCACCCTCCGGTCGTCATGTCGGTACTACTTCCGCAGCTCGATGACCGTCTTGCCGATGCGGATCGGCGCTTCGAGCGGGATCGGCGTCGGTGTGGTGAGCCGGGTGCGGTCGAGATACGTGCCGTTGGTCGACCCGAGATCCTCGACGATCCACCTGCCGTCACGGTCCGGGTAGATCCTGGCATGCCGCGAGGACGCGTAGTCGTCGTCCAGCACGATCGTGGAGTCGTGCGCGCGGCCCAGGGTGATCGTCTGCCCCTGGAGCGCCACCGTCGTCCCCGTGAGCGACCCCTCGGAGACCACGAGCTTGGTGGGGGCGTTGCGGCCCGCGCCGCGCCCGCGCCGGCCGCCGCCACCCTGCTGCGGTGGCTGCTGCGGCTGTGCCCGCTGAGCGGGGCGCTGGTCGGCACGACGGGTGGTGCGCTGCGTCACCCTGGTGCCGAACAGGTCACTCCTGATGACCTGGATGGACACGATGACGAACAGCCACAGTACGGCGAGAAACCCCAACCGCATGACCGTGAGGGTCAGCTCTGACATTGCCCCCGCTTCACCCTTCGGCTTGCCGGTAAATGATCGTCGTACTGCCCACGACGATGCGTGAGCCGTCGCGGAGCGTAGCGCGCTGTGTGTGCTGTCCGTCTACCACGATTCCGTTTGTGGAGCCCAGATCCTGGATGGAGGAGGGGCTCCCCGCCCGGATCTCGCAGTGACGGCGCGAGACCCCGGGGTCGTCGATCCGCACGTCGGCCTCCGTGCTGCGGCCCAGCACCAGGGTCGGCCCCGAGATCTGGTGGCGGTTGCCGTTGATCTCGACCCAGCGCCGCGTCTCGGTGCCCGGCAGCGGCCCTGACGAGCCGGCGGGCCCCGGCGCGTACGGCGGCGGAGAAGAGGGCGCGGGGGGCGCGGACGGCGGCGCCGAGGAG
>NZ_JASKYT010000278.1:0-8607 GCF_041028275.1 Streptomyces sp. PU-14G | reverse complement strand
GAAGGCCCCCGGGGCTGGGGACGCGCACGGCGGGCAGGGGGCGGATTCCGGAGCGGGAGAGCGTGCCTCGCGGGGTCCGGCAGCAGCCGAGTTGGCCTCCGCCGGCGCGGTCGGTCCCGCGTCCCCGGACGGACCGGCCCGGGGCGCCGGGTGACAGACCCGTCCCGTACTGTCGTGCCATGCCTCGCCGCACCGCGACCCTGCTCGCCTCCACGCTGCTGCTCATAGCGATGCTCTGCGCCGGAGTGCTCATCAAGGTGCCCTACGCGGAGATGTCCCCCGGCCCGACGGTGAACACGCTGGGTGTGCACGACGGCGATCCCGTGCTCAACATCAAGGACAAGCCCGGCGACAAGGGCGAGCCCAAGAAGTACGACACCTCCGGCCATCTGAACATGACGACGGTCCGCGTCACCGGCTCCGAATACCACATGACGCTCCTGGGTGCTCTCTCCGGCTGGGTGAGCGACGACAGCCTGGTCGTCCCGCACAAGACGCTCTATCCGGAGGACAAGTCGGCCGAGGAGGTCGACCAGGAGAACGCCGAGGAGTTCACCGCCTCCCAGGAGAGCGCCAAGGTGGCAGCGCTCAAGGAGCTCGACCTCCCGGTCAGCTCCTATGTCGCCGTCGGCTCCGTCGAGAAGGGTGCTCCCGCCCACAAGCGGCTGCACGCGGGGGACGCCATCACGGCGGTGGACGGCAAGCCGGTCTCCCAGCCGGAGCAGGTCGGGCTCGTGGTGCGCATGCACAAGCCGGGGGAGAAGGTCTCCTTCACCGTGATTCCGGCTGCCGAGGTGAAGGCCGCCCAGAAGGAAGGCAAGAAGCCGTCCTCCAAGGACGAGGAGAAGGTCACGGTGCGCACCGGCAAGACGAAGGGCAAGAACACCGCCCGGGTCGGCATCACCACCATGCTGTCGCACACCTTCCCGTTCGAGATCGACATCAAGCTCGCCGACATCGGCGGCCCCAGCGCCGGGCTGATGTTCGCCCTGGGCATCGTCGACAAGCTCACGCCCACCGACCTCACCGGGGGGAAGTTCGTGGCCGGCACCGGCACGATCGACGACTCCGGGAAGGTCGGCGAGATCGGTGGCATCCAGATGAAGACGCTGGCCGCCCGCAAGAAGGGCGCACGGTTCTTCCTCACCCCGGCGGGCAACTGCGCCACCGCCGCCAAGGCCAGGCCGGACGGGCTGACGCTGGTGAAGACGTCGTCCATGGACGACGCCCTCAGTGCGTTGCAGAAGATCCGCAAGGGCGAGACGGACAAGCTCTCCCGCTGCAAGGCGCCCTAGGTCAGTTTCGTCCGCTCTCGGCCGGCGGCAGCGGGGAGCTCGTTCTTCGAGAAGCCCCATCCCTCGGGGGAGGTCACTCCTCGAACGTCGCCGCCAGCGCTTCCGCGAGTCCGGGCACCAGGTCGGATCCGGTGAGCACCTCCGTGGAGGCGTCCTTCTCACGCAGCCGCAGTGCCGATTCCCGTTCGCCGTCGCGCAGGACGGCCACCGTCATCCGCACCTCCTGACGCTCGGGGTGCTCGGCCACCCACTGCGTGAGCGCCTCGCCGTCCAGGTCCTCGGGGACGGTGGACTCCGCGGACGGCGGCAGCATCAGCCGCTCGACCGTGAGCGCGCATCCGGCGACGGCGTCGGGCCAGGCGATGGTGGCCAGGAACTCGTCCAGCGGGACGTCCGCGGGGATCTCGTCCTGTTCGATGGGGGTGAGCGCGTCGGCCGGCGCGTCCTTGTCCTGTTCGTCCATGCCGAGCTGCTGGGCCAGCCCGGGTTCCTCGGTGCGCAGTCGTTCCGTGTCGACCAGGGCGAAAAGCCGTGCGGGCTGGTCCCAGCCGAGCCCTGCCGCGTACTCGTCGAGCTCCAGCACCGCGCGGGTCAGGGGGCGGGAGGCGAGGGGCGTGCCCTCGTGGGGGAGGTTGTTCATCCCCACATCGTGCCGCCTCCGGAAGGGAAAAGCCGACTTGGACCCCGGAGACGGGAACTGGGTAAAGCCTCGGTAAGTTGCTTAGGTGGGCCGTACGATGCGGGCCCAGCTTCTGAAGCTTCACACACTGCCGAACTTCGAGGTGCGCACCTTGGCTTTCCAGATGCCGGACCGGGGCTCCGGTGGGGGTCCCTCCGGGCCACGGATCAGAGTGGGCCGGCCATCACGGCGTGCCCGGACGCTGTTGATGACAGCGGGCGTGCTGGTCGTTCTGGCGATGCTTTTCGTCATGTTCTCCGGGTTCTGGACGGACTGGCTGTGGTATCGCTCGGTCGACTACAGCTCGGTCTTCACCAAGACCCTGTGGACGAAGATCGGCATGTTCGCCGTCTTCGGTCTGCTGATGGCGCTCGCTGTGGGATTCAACATCTGGTTGGCCCACCGGCTGCGTCCACCGCTCAGCGCGATGTCGATGGAGCAGCAGAGCCTCGACCGCTACCGCATGGGGCTGGCTCCCTACAAGAAGTGGGTGCTGCTGGGCATCACGGCCCTGGTCGGGCTGATCTCCGGTGCCTCGGCGGCAGGCCAGTGGCGCACCTGGCTGATGTGGGTGAACGGCGTCTCGTTCGGGACGAAGGATCCGCAGTTCCACAAGGACGTATCGTTCTACGCGTTCGATCTGCCGTTCTACCGCTTTCTGCTCAGCTTCGGTTTCGCCGCGGCGATCCTCTCGCTGATCGCCGCCGCGCTGGTGCACTACCTCTACGGCGGGCTGCGGGTCACCACGCCGGGGGCCCGGGCGACGGCACAGGCCACCGGGCACCTGTCGGTGCTGCTGGGTGTCTTCGTCGCCCTCAAGGCGGTTGCCTACTGGATGGACCGGTACGGGCTGGCCGTCAAGTCGGGCGACTTCAAGGCGACGGACAACTGGACGGGCCTCAAGTACGTCGACGCGAACGCGTACCTGCCCGCGAAGACGATCCTGTTCATCATCGCGATCATCTGCGCGCTGCTGTTCTTCGCCACCATCTGGCGCCGCACCTGGCAGCTGCCGGTGATCGGTTTCGGGCTGATGGTGCTCTCGGCGATCCTGATCGGCGGGCTCTACCCGGCGCTGGTGCAGAAGTTCCAGGTCTCGCCGAACGAGCAGGCCAAGGAAGCGCCGTACATCAAGAAGAACATCGAGGCGACGCGCGACGCGTACGACATCGACGACGCCGAGGTGCGCCAGTACGACGGCAAGAGCAAGGCGAGTGACGACAAGCTGCGGGACGCGGCGGACAGCACCGCGAGCATCCGCCTGCTGGACCCGAACGTGGTCTCGCCGACGTTCCAGCAGAAGCAGCAGGTACGCGGGTACTACCAGTTCCCGCAGACCCTGGATGTGGACCGCTACGAGAAGGACGGCAAGGAGCAGGACACCGTCGTCGGCGTCCGGGAGATCAACACCAAGGGGATCCCGGAGAAGAACTGGATCAACGAGCACTTCAAGTACACGCACGGCTACGGCATGGTCGCCGCCAAGGGCACCTCGGTGGACAAGGACGGCGCGCCGGACTTCACGGAGAAGGACCTGCCGCCCAAGGGCGACAAGGGCGAGTACGAGGGCCGGATCTACTACGGCGAGAAGACGAGTCAGTACGCGATCGTCGGCGGCCCGCAGAAGGAGCTGGACTACGCCGACAACGAGGGCGAGAAGACCTACACCTACAAGGGCGACAGCGGCGTCGATCTGTCGAACCCGGTCAACCGGGCCGCCTACGCGGTGAACTTCAACGAGCCGCAGATCCTCTACTCGGGCGCGATCGGTAAGGGCTCGCGGGTCCTCTACAACCGCACGCCCAAGGAGCGCGTCGAGTCGGTGGCCCCCTGGCTGACGATCGACGGCGATCCCTATCCGGCGGTGGTCGACGGCCGCATCCAGTGGATCGTCGACGCCTACACGACCTCCAACGGCTACCCCTACTCGTCGCGGACGACGCTGGGGGACACGACGGAGGACTCGCTCACCGACGGGCAGCGTTCGGTGGTCGCCCAGCAGAACCGGGTGAACTACATCCGCAACTCGGTCAAGGCGACCGTGGACGCCTACTCCGGCAAGGTGAAGCTGTACGAGTGGGACAAGAAGGACCCGGTCCTCAAGACGTGGATGAAGGCCTTCCCCGGCACGGTCGAGCCGAAGGCGTCCATCAGCGACGACCTGATGGATCACCTGCGCTATCCGCAGGATCTGTTCAAGGTGCAGCGTGAACTGCTGCAGACCTACCACGTGACGTCGCCGTCGCAGTTCTACAGCGGCTCGGAGCGCTGGCAGGTGCCGGACGATCCCACGCACAAGGGCAACGCGGTCCCGCCGTACTACCTGAGCTTGAAGATGCCGGGCCAGAAGGACCAGCAGTTCCAGCTGACGACGACGTTCAACCCGAACAAGCGGGAGACGCTCGGCGCGTTCATGGCGGTGGACGCCGACGCACGCAGTGACGAGTACGGCAAGATCAGACTTCTGAGACTTCCGCCGAACACGACGGTCGCAGGACCCTCGCAGGTGCAGAGCAAGTTCAACTCCGAACCGGAGATCGCCGAGATCATCAACCGGATCAGACGAGGTGACTCGGAGGTCGAGTACGGCAATCTGCTGACCGTGCCGCTGGAGGGCGGACTGCTGTACGTGGAGCCTGTCTACGTCCGCGGTGCCGGCGTCAACTACCCCCGTATGCAGAAGGTTCTGGTCACCTACGGGGAGCGGGTCGCCTTCGAGGACAGTCTCGACAAGGCGCTCAACAAGGTCTTCAACACGCCTGACAGAGATGACGGCGGTGAGCGGACCGGGCCCGGTGACCAGGAGAAGGAGAAGGGCGAGAACCCGCCGAACGCCTCCGTGGACGAGGCGCTCAAGGACGCTCAGAGCGCGTACGACGCCGGTCAGAAGGCCCTGGAGAAGGGCGACTGGGAGGAGTACGGCAGGCAGCAGAAGGCGCTGGAGGAGGCGTTGAAGGACGCCTCCGAGGCCGAGCAGTCCGGCGGCGGCAAGAACGGTTCCGGCTCGGGTTCGGGCTCGGAGGCGGGCTCGGGTTCCGGCGGCGGATAGCCGGGTGAGACCACCCCGCGCCATGGTGTAGAGTTATGAACACAACGGCGCGGGGTGGAGCAGCTCGGTAGCTCGCTGGGCTCATAACCCAGAGGTCGCAGGTTCAAATCCTGTCCCCGCTACTCGGATAGGAAAGGCCCGGAGTCAACAGACTCCGGGCCTTTTCGCTTGTGCGGGGGATGGTGGGCCGCCGAAGTTTGGGGTATCTCTTCATCGGGAAGTCGACAAACCGCCGAAGTGACCTCACTGGCTGCGGTATACGAGGTGTACGCGGGTTGCGGGTGGTGCGACGATGGAGCTTATGGGGGAGAAGGCAAGGCCGACGGACCCGGCACGTCCCGGTCCGGGCCCGAGTGTGGAGGAGTACACCGAAAAGACCGCAGCCGCAGTGGCGAACGCAGCCGGACACTCCGTCGGGGACACGACCGCCGCGGACAGTGTGCTGGGGGCCCAACTGCTGCGCCGGGGGGATCTGGACGGCGCCGAGCCGCATCTGCGCGCCGCCACGGCCGCGGGTGACCGCGCGGCTGCCAACAACCTCGGAGTGCTGCTGCACCAGAGGGGGTATACGGAAGAGGCCGCGGAGTGGTGGCGCACCGCCGCCGTCGCGGGATCGGCCGCGGCGGCGCACGCGCTGGGCCGCTACCAGCGGGAGCGCGGTGACGAACCCGCGGCGCACTACTGGCTGCGGCAGTCCGCCGAATCCGGCCACGCGCTCGGCGCCTACGCGCTGGCGGACCTGCTGGAACACCGCGGTGAGGACGGAGCGGAGGAGTGGTTCCGCGCTGCCGCCGAGCGCGGTCACCGGGAGGCGGCCTACCGCGTCGCGCGGCTGGCCGGGGCCCGGGCCGAGCAGTTGGCGGCAGGCGGCGAGGCCGACGCCGCGACCGTACGGGAGGTCGAGGAGGAGGCCGAGGGCTGGTACCGCCAGGCGGCGGCCCGCGGCCACCGCAGGGCGGCGCTGCGGCTGGGCGCGGCCCTGGAGCGGCGCGGCGAGCTCAAGGAGGCCGGCCGCTGGTACCTGACCTCCGCCAAGGACGGTGAGGCACGGGCCGCCTGCGCTCTCGGCTTCCTGCTGCGGGACGCGGGCGACGAGGAGAGCGCCGCCGTCTGGTGGCGCCGTGCGGCCGAGGACGGCGACGGGAACGCCGCCAACGCCCTGGGCGCGCTGCACGCCGACCGCGGCGAGCGGCAGGCCGCCGAGCGCTGGTACCGCGTCGCGCTGGAAGCCGGCAGCGACAACGGGGCGTTCAACCTCGGGCTCCTGTGCGCCGCGCAGGGCCGTACGGCGCAGGCCGAACAGTGGTATCGCCGGGCCGCCTACGCGGGGCACCGGGAGGCCGCCAACGCGCTCGCCGTCCTGCTGCTGCAGCGCGGGGACGCGCAGGGGGCCGAGCCGTGGTTCTCCAAGGCGGCCGAGGCCGGGAGCGTCGACGCCGCCTTCAACCTCGGCATCCTGCACGCCGGCCGTGGCAACGAGCGTGCCGCGCGCGCCTGGTACGAGCGGGCCGCCGCCTCCGGGCACGCGGAGGCGGCCCTCCAGGTCGCCCTCGCGCTGCTGCGCGAAGGTGAACTGCACACCGCGGAGAGGCATCTGCGGTGTGCCGCGGGCGGCGGCAGCGTCGAGGGAGCCTTCAGGCTCGGAGCGCTGCTGGAGAGGGTCACCCGGCCCGACACCGGCGAGCTCGGCTCCGCGCACGAACTCGGGCGCGTCGAGGGCGCCAGACCCGAGTACGAGGAGTGGTATCAGCGCGCGGCCGAGCACGGCCACCGCAGGGCCCAGGTACGGCTGGGCATGTGCGCCGCCGCGCGGGGCGAGGTCGTGGACGCCGCGCGCTGGTACCGCGCCGCGGCCGAGGCGGGCAGTCCCAACGGCGCGTTCAACCTGGGCCTGCTGCTGGCCCGCGAGGGCAGCGAAGCCGAAGCGGTGCTGTGGTGGACCCGCGCGGCCGAGGCCGGGCACGGCAGGGCCGCCCTGCGGCTGGCTCTCCTGAGCGCACGCCAGGGCGAGCTGGCCGAGGGCCAGTTCTGGTGCGCCCGCGCGGTCGAGCTGGGCCCGGTCGAGGTGGCCGAGCGCGCCGCGCGCCTGCGGGACGCGCTGCGCGCGGAGCTCACGGCGTAGGAGCGACCTCCTTCACCAGGGGGCGCCGGTGGCAGCGACGCCGCCGGCGCCCCGCCATGAGCGCTCCCTTCATGAGCGCTGCCACCATGAGCGCTCCCTTCAGGAACGCTGCCGCCATGAGCGCCCCACCATGAGTACCCGGCTGCGACCGCCCTGCCGAAAGGCCGAGACCGCCCTGCCGAAAGGCCGGGACCGCCCTGCCGCAAGGCCGAGACCGCAGTGCTCGGAGGCCTCACGGTGGGCGCTCGGAGGGTGTGCCACACCGGGCACACCCGGCTCGCGGGCCTCGGTTTGCACTGGTCGTCGGCGTGCGTTAAAGTTGTACACACAACGGCGCGGGGTGGAGCAGCTCGGTAGCTCGCTGGGCTCATAACCCAGAGGTCGCAGGTTCAAATCCTGTCCCCGCTACTGAAAGACGAAGGCCCGGATCTGCGGATCCGGGCCTTCGTCATGTTCGCGCGGGGTCCGTCACGGCTCGTGACCGACCGCTTCCGCGTAGAGCCTGCGGTCCACCAGGCGCGCTTCGGGGACGGGCTTGCCCTCGGTGACCCCGGCGTCGCGGTAGGCCTTCTGGAGCCTGTCGGTGGTGCCCTCGCGGATCTCCCAGTCCATCCGGAGCGAGGGCACGGCGGTGATCACCTTCGGGTCCTGCTTGAGGATCTTCGCGAGCTCGGCCACGAAGGCGGGGTCCTTCTTGTAGTCGCCGGCGAAGTAGGTGTTGATCGTACGGATGTACGCGCGTAAAAGGGCGACCCCGGCGTCGACGTCGGTGCTCAGCAGGCCGGGCCCGAACAGCGCGCCGCCCAGGGGCTCGCCGGCCGGCTGGCCGCCCAGGAAGGCGTACTTCTTGTCGTCCTCCACGCGGCGCCACACCGGGTCGAGCAGCCAGGCCGCGTCCACTCCGCCGCTGGTGAAGGCCGTCAGGACGTCGGAGGAGCCGAGTTGCTGGAAGGACATGGTCTCCATGTCGGCGCCGTGTGCGGCGAGGATGGTGTCCATCGGGTAGGAGATCACCGACCCTTTGCCGATCAGGGTTCCGATCTTCCGGTTCGCGAGGGAGACCGAGGACGGCTTCTCGCCCTTGCGCAGGCGGACCCACAGACCGCTCTTGGACTTCGGGTCGGGGAAGAAGTTTCCGGCGACCCAGCGGATGTCGAAACCGGAGTTGATGCCGTTGACGACGGCGGCTTCCGGCGCGGCCCACAGGGCGTCGATCTCGCCCTTGGCCAGGAGCGGCAGGGCTTCGGGGGTGGGCAGCACCTTCAGTTCGACGTCGAGCCCTTCCTTGGCGAACTCGCCCTTGCGGATGGCGATCTGCAGGGGTGCGACGTATTCGGCGGTCAGGGTGCTGGTGGCGAGGGTGAGCTTGCGGGTCTTCTTGAGCTTGCGGGGTGCGGGGGCTCCGGCTTCGCAGCCCGAGTTGATGCCGTTGACGACGGCGGCTTCCGGCGCGGCCCACAGG
>NZ_JASKYT010000277.1:0-9069 GCF_041028275.1 Streptomyces sp. PU-14G | reverse complement strand
CCCAATGGAGGAAACGGGGGTGCCCCCCCCCCCCCCCCCCCCCCCCCCCCCCCCCCCCCCCCCCCCCCCCTGCGCTCCCCGACAAAACCGACAACCCCGTCGAAGCCATCGCCGCCGCCTGGCGGCGCGAACGCCCCGGCACCCCCGTTTCCTCCATTGGGATCGTCACCCCGCTGTGGCGCCTGGCCAAGCTGTTCGGCGACGACCGCCGCCGCGTGCTCGCCCGCGCGGGCGTCGACACGGCCACCCTCGACCTGCTCAGCATGTTGCGGCGCGCGGGCGAGCCGTACACGCTCACCACGCGCGAACTGGCCGACCGCTCGATGATCACCGCCGGCGCCGTCTCCCAACGCGTCGCCCGCGCCGAACGCGAGGGCCTCGTCACCCGCCGCCCCGGCGAGGGCCGCCGCCGTTCCGTCCTCGTCGAGCTCACCGACGCCGGACACGCCCTGGTCGAGACCACCGTCGACCAGGTCCTCACCCGCGAGTCCGACCTGCTGACCGGCCTCACGCCCGAACAGCAGAACCAACTGGCCGAACTCCTGCGTGTTCTGCTGCACGATGTCCAACAACGCCTGGACGACCACCGGCTGTCACAGGTGGGCGAACCCGACTGACCACGACCACGAAGCCTGTCGACCCCCCTTTCACTGTAGTAACTTCGAGTGACCGAACTGCGGGCAGAGAGCTGAGAGATTCGTTGCGTATGAACAAGCAGGCGAGGACAGCGATGTGGACCGCAGGAGCCGTTACCGCGGCCCTGCTGTTGGGAGCATGCGGAAGCGACGACGACGGCTCGAAGGGCGAGATCAAGGGCGCGCACGACAGCAAGCCGTCGAAGTCCGCCTCGGCATCGAAGAGTTCCGCTCCCTCGGAGCCCGGGGACTCGGAGATCAAGCTGGCGAAGGACGCCAAGAACGTCTTCGAGGACGTCAAGACGGACGACCCGAAGAAGCGGGAGGTCCTGGCGGACAACCAGCGGCGGATCAACTCCATCGACCGGGTGATCACCACGCACAAGGACACCGCTTTGGTCAAGAAGTACTCCAAGGGCGAGTCCTTGATCGCGGCGAACAAGTACATCCTTGACGCGCTCAAGGAGAATCAGGGCTGGGCGGGGGTCACCCGCTACTACGACCAGAAGGTCGTGCTCAAAAGCGACACTTTCGCCGAAGTGAGCTTCTGTGCCGACGAGAGCAAGGCGAAGAACAAGGATCTCAAGAGCGGCGAACTCGCGCCGAACAACGGGGGCGACTTGAACTACATCTTCAGCAAACTCATCGTGGAGCGCAACAAGGACGGTGTCTGGCAGGCGATGTCGGGCTCCGAGACCGCGAAGGCCGAGAAATGCATGGACTGATCCGGAGAAGTTCAGTTGCAGTCGTCACCACCGGTCTGCTCTTCGCGGCTTCCTGGCCCGCGCAAGCGGACCCCAAGGGCACAGGGACGAGCAAGGCTTCTGGTGGAACCGACCGCGGTGACATCGTCACCGGGGTCTCCCGCGTCCAGATCACCGGTGGTGGTGACACCGGCGAGGACACCGTCAAGTTGACGCCGCAGAACTCCGACTGGGAGCCACCGGCGTGCTGGTACGAGCCGAAGACCTCGCCCAAGGAGCTCAAGGAGAAGATCGAGGGCGCGAAGCCGGAGAAACGGAAGCCGAAGAAGAAAAAGAAGCCGGAGACGATCTTCGACGATCTGGAAGAAAGCAACCAGGACACCGCGGACGCGGTGTCCAACCAGGTGGTCGGTCTCTACGAGGACTACTACCAGACGGACAAGTACGAGGACTACAACATCGACAAGCAGGGCGAGGGCATGTTCTGGGAAGGGGTGAGGAACCCCGACCGCGCTGACGACCCCGCATCCTACAAGTGCAGCGAGCACGCTTACTGGGTGCCGGACGGTGAAACCCCGAAAAACGTACCTCTCGCCGTCAGCCCCAAGGTGCTGGCCGAGTACGCGTACGAGCGACTGCCCATCCCCCGCACCGAGATATCCCTCAACCCCGAGGGCAAGCAGACGGTCAACCTCGACACCTGGGTGTGGGCCGACAAGAAGAGGTTCAAGAAGGTGAGCGTGACGGCCTCGCTGAAGAATCCCGCCATCTCCGCCACCACCACCGCCGAACCCGTCTCCCTCACCCTCGAACCCGGCACCGAGGACGCCAAAACCTACCCCGGGTCGGGCAAGTGCACCCTCGGAGAGCCCTACTCCGCCGGGAAGAAGGACCAGAGCCCACCCTGCGGCGTCAGGTACCTGCGGGCCACCAGCAAGAACGGCGCCTACCCTCTCAAAGCGACCCTCACCTGGGAAATCTCCTGGAAGGGATCCGACGGCAGCGGCGCCGCACTCCCCGCGGGCACCTTCAGCACCACCGAAGACGTCACCGTCAAGGAAATCCAGTCGATCGTGCGCGACTGAGCCGTCCCACGGCACGGACGCACGACGGCGCCTGCCGTGACCCGGTCGGGGACTGGCAGGCGCCGCGGTGTCCGTACGTCCTTGTACGGAGGTTCGAAGGGGCGCTCAGACGGTCAGGGAGCGGTCCGTGGGGCGGATGGGGGCGTGCAGGGTGCTGGTGGCACCCGTCAGGTGGCGGTCGACGGCCTTGGCGGCGGAGCGGCCCTCGGCGATGGCCCACACGATGAGGGACTGGCCGCGGCCTGCGTCCCCGGCGACGAAGACGCCGGGGACGTTGGTGGCGTAGGAGTCGTCGCGGGCGATGTTGCCGCGCGCGTCGAGGTCGACGCCGAACTGTTCGACCAGTCCGTTGTCGCGGTCGACGCCGGTGAAGCCCATGGCGAGGAGGACGAGTTGGGCGGGGATCTTGCGTTCGGTGCCCGGCTTGGGTTCCAGCTTGCCGTCGACCATCTCGACCTCGACCAGGTGGAGCCACTGGACGTTGCCGGCTTCCTGTCCCTCTTCGGAGGCGGAGCCCTCGAAGTGGGTGGTGTTGACGGAGTAGACCCGCTCTCCGCCCTCCTCGTGCGCGGAGGTCACCTTGTAGAGCATGGGGAAGGTCGGCCAGGGCTGGCGGGCCGGGTCCCGTTCCTCGCCCGGCTTGGGCATGATCTCCAGCTGGGTGACGGAGGCGGCGCCCTGGCGGTGCGCGGTGCCGACGCAGTCGGCGCCGGTGTCGCCGCCGCCGATGACGACGACGTGCTTGCCCTCGGCGGAGATGGGGGACTCGACGTAGTCCCCCTCCTGCACCTTGTTGGACAGCGGCAGGTACTCCATCGCCTGGTGGACGCCGTTCAGTTCCCGGCCGGGGACGGGCAGGTCGCGGGCCGTGGTGGCGCCGGCCGCGACGACCACCGCGTCGTACCGCTTGCGCAGCTTCTTCGCGTCGAGGTCGCGGCCGATCTCGACGCCGGTGCGGAACTTGGTGCCTTCGGCGCGCATCTGCTCGATGCGGCGGTTGATGTGCCGTTTCTCCATCTTGAACTCGGGGATGCCGTAGCGCAGGAGGCCGCCGAGGCGGTCGGCGCGTTCGTAGACGACGACGGTGTGTCCCGCGCGGGTGAGCTGCTGGGCGGCGGCGAGCCCCGAGGGTCCTGAGCCGATGACGGCCACGGTCTTGCCGGAGAGCCGCTCGGGCGGCTGCGGGGCGACGCCGCCGTTCTCCCACGCCTTGTCGACGATGGAGACCTCGACGTTCTTGATGGTGACGGGCGGCTGGTTGATGCCCAGCACGCACGCCGACTCGCAGGGTGCGGGGCACAGCCGCCCGGTGAACTCGGGGAAGTTGTTGGTGGCGTGCAGGCGTTCGGAGGCCGCGGCCCAGTCGCCGCGGTAGGCGTAGTCGTTCCACTCGGGGATGAGGTTGCCCAGGGGGCAGCCGTTGTGGCAGAAGGGGATGCCGCAGTCCATGCAGCGCCCGGCCTGCTTGCTGATGATGGGCAGCAGGGAGCCGGGGACGTAGACCTCTCTCCAGTCCTTGACCCGCTCGTCGACCGGTCGGGACTGTGCGACCTCGCGGTCGGTGGTCAGGAAGCCCTTGGGGTCAGCCATGGGTCGCCGCCTCCATCATCTTCTCGTGGGTCTCGGTCTCGGAGAGACCCGCCCGCTCGGCGGCGTCCTTGGCGGCGAGCACGGCCTTGTAGGTGGCGGGGAGGACCTTGCGGAAGCGGCTTGCCGCTCCGGTGGGCCCGTCCCAGTCGGCGAGGAGCCCGGCGGCCACGGTGGAGCCGGTCTCCTCCTGGTGGCGGCGCACGACCTCGTGCAGCCACGTCCTGTCGTCGTCGGTCAGGTCCTCGATCGCGCCGCGCAGTCCGGCGTTGACGTGCCCGAGGTCGAGGTCGATGACGTAGGCGGCGCCGCCGGACATGCCGGCGCCGAAGTTGCGTCCCGTGGTGCCCAGGACGACGGCCGCGCCGCCGGTCATGTACTCGCAGCCGTGGTCGCCCACGCCCTCGGAGACGACCAGCGCCCCGGAGTTGCGGACGCAGAAGCGTTCGCCGACCCGGCCGCGGAGGAAGATCTCACCGCCGGTGGCGCCGTAGGCGAGGGTGTTGCCGGCGATGGCGGAGTACTCGGCCAGGTGGTCGGCGGCCCGGTCGGGGCGGACGATCAGACGGCCGCCGGAGAGGCCCTTGCCGACGTAGTCGTTGGCGTCGCCCTCCAGGCGGAGGGTGATGCCGCGCGGGACGAAGGCGCCGAAGGACTGTCCTGCCGAGCCCGTGAAGGTGATGTCGACGGTGTCGTCGGGCAGCCCCGCGCCGCCGAACTTCCTGGTGACCTCGTGTCCGAGCATGGTGCCGACGGTCCGGTTGACGTTGCGGATCGCGACCTGGGCGCGTACCGGCTGCGCGTTCTCGGCGGTGTCGGCCTCCAGCGCGTCGGCGGCCAGCTTGATCAGCTGGTTGTCGAGCGCCTTCTCCAGCGCGTGGTCCTGGCCGGTGACCTGGTGGCGGACGGCGCCCTCGGGCAGCTCGGGGACGTGCAGGAGCGGGGCCAGGTCGAGGCCGCGCGCCTTCCAGTGGTCCACGGCGCGGGAGGTGTCGAGGAGTTCGGCGTGGCCGATGGCCTCGTCGAGGGTGCGGAAGCCGAGTTCGGCGAGGAGTTCGCGGACCTCTTCGGCGATGAACTGGAAGAAGTTGACGACGTACTCGGCCTTGCCGCTGTAGCGCTCGCGCAGCGCCGGGTTCTGGGTGGCGATGCCGACCGGGCAGGTGTCGAGGTGGCAGACGCGCATCATGACGCAGCCGGAGACGACGAGCGGCGCGGTGGCGAAGCCGAACTCCTCGGCGCCCAGCAGCGCGGCGATCACGACGTCGCGGCCCGTCTTGAGCTGGCCGTCGGTCTGCACGACGATCCGGTCGCGCAACCCGTTGAGCAGGAGGGTCTGCTGGGTCTCGGCCAGGCCCAGCTCCCAGGGGCCGCCCGCGTGCTTGAGGGAGGTGAGCGGGGAGGCGCCGGTGCCGCCGTCGTGTCCGGAGACGAGGACGACGTCGGCGTGGGCCTTGGACACGCCCGCCGCGACGGTGCCGACGCCGACCTCGCTGACCAGTTTCACGTGGATGCGGGCCGCCGGGTTGGCGTTCTTCAGGTCGTGGATGAGCTGGGCGAGGTCCTCGATGGAGTAGATGTCGTGGTGCGGCGGCGGGGAGATGAGGCCGACGCCTGGCGTGGAGTGCCGGGTCCTGGCCACCCACGGGTAGACCTTGTGTCCGGGGAGCTGGCCGCCCTCGCCGGGCTTGGCGCCCTGGGCCATCTTGATCTGGATGTCGTCGGCGTTGACGAGGTACTCGCTGGTGACGCCGAAGCGGCCGGAGGCCACCTGCTTGATGGCGGAGCGCCGCGCCGGGTCGTAGAGCCGCTCGGGGTCCTCGCCGCCCTCGCCGGTGTTGGACTTGCCGCCGAGCCGGTTCATGGCGACGGCCAGCGTCTCGTGGGCCTCCTGCGAGATGGAGCCGTAGGACATGGCGCCGGTGGAGAACCGCTTGACGATCTCGCTCGCGGGCTCGACCTCCTCGATGGGGATCGGGGACCGCTCGCCCTTGAAGGAGAAGAGGCCGCGGAGCGTCATGAGGCGTTCGGACTGCTCGTCGACGCGCTGGGTGTACTGCTTGAAGATGTCGTAGCGGCGCTGCCGGGTGGAGTGCTGGAGGCGGAAGACCGTGTCGGGGTCGAACAGGTGCGGCTCGCCCTCGCGGCGCCACTGGTACTCGCCGCCGATGTCGAGGGCGCGGTGGGCCGGGGCGATGCCGGAGACCGGGTAGGCCTTGACGTGCCGGGCCGCGACCTCCTGGGCGACGACGCCGAGGTCCGCGCCGCCGACCTTCGTGGTGGTGCCGTGGAAGTAGCGGTCGACGAACGCCTCGTCCAGGCCGACCGCCTCGAAGACCTGCGCGCCGCGGTAGGAGGCGACCGTCGAGATGCCCATCTTGGACATCACCTTCAGCACGCCCTTGCCGAGCGCGTGGATCAGGTTGCGGATGGCCTGCTCGGGCGCGAGCTGGTCCCCGTCGCCCGGCAGGAAGGTGCCCGCGCGGACGAGG
Organism: Streptomyces sp. PU-14G; assembly: GCF_041028275.1. Taxonomy (NCBI): domain Bacteria; kingdom Bacillati; phylum Actinomycetota; class Actinomycetes; order Kitasatosporales; family Streptomycetaceae; genus Streptomyces; species Streptomyces sp. PU-14G. The sequence continues at coordinate 2,566 of NZ_JASKYT010000277.1, read as the reverse complement.
TCCTCGACCGACTCCATGGCCAGGTAGGGGTTGACCGCCGCCGCGCCGTAGCCGATGAGCAGGGCGACGTGGTGGACCTCGCGCACGTCGCCGGCCTCGACCAGCAGCCCGACCTGGGTGCGCTGCTTGGTGCGGATGAGGTGGTGGTGCACGGCGGAGGTGAGCAGCAGCGACGGGATCGGCGCGTGCTCGGCGTCCGAGTGCCGGTCGGACAGGACGATGAGCCGGGCTCCCGACTCGATCGCCGCGTCGGCCTCCACGCAGATCTGTTCGATCCGGGCCGCGAGGCCGTCCCCTCCTTCGGCGACGCGGTAGAGCCCGGAGAGTGTGGCGGACTTGAAGCCCGGCATGTCGCCGTCGGCGTTGATGTGGATGAGCTTGGCCAGCTCGTCGTTGTCGATGACGGGGAACGGCAGGGTGACGCTGCGGCAGGAGGCGGCGCTCGGCTCCAGCAGGTTGCCCTGGGCGCCCAGCGGCGAGTGCAGCGAGGTGACCAGTTCCTCGCGGATGGCGTCCAGCGGCGGGTTGGTGACCTGCGCGAACAGCTGGGTGAAGTAGTCGAAGATCAGCCGGGGCCGCTCGGAGAGCGCGGCGATGGGCGCGTCGGTGCCCATGGAGCCGATCGGTTCGGCGCCGGTGCGTGCCATCGGCGCGAGGAGGACCCGCAGTTCCTCCTCGGTGTAGCCGAAGGTCTGCTGGCGGCGGGTGACCGAGGCGTGGGTGTGCACCACGTGTTCGCGCTCGGGCAGCTCCGCGAGGTCGATGAGCCCCGCGTCCAGCCACTCCTGGTAGGGGTGTTCGGCGGCGAGCTGGGCCTTGATCTCGTCGTCCTCGATGATGCGGCGCTCCGCGGTGTCCACGAGGAACATCCGTCCGGGCTGGAGGCGGCCCTTGCGGACGACCTTGGCGGGGTCGATGTCCAGGACGCCGACCTCGGAGGCGAGGACGACGAGGCCGTCGTCGGTGACCCAGTAGCGCCCTGGACGCAGCCCGTTGCGGTCGAGAACGGCTCCGACCTGGGTGCCGTCGGTGAAGGTGACGCAGGCGGGGCCGTCCCAGGGCTCCATCATCGTGGAGTGGTACTGGTAGAAGGCGCGGCGGGCGGGGTCCATGGAGTCCTGCGACTCGGCGGACTCCCAGGCCTCGGGCACCATCATCAGCACCGAGTGCGGCAGCGAACGGCCGCCGAGGTGCAGCAGTTCGAGCACCTCGTCGAAGGTGGCCGAGTCGGAGGCGCCCGGGGTGTTGATCGGGAAGATCCGCTCCAGCGTCTCGTGGTCCCCGAACAGGCCGGAGGCGAGCTGGGACTCGCGGGCCCGCATCCAGTTGCGGTTGCCCTGCACGGTGTTGATCTCGCCGTTGTGGGCGACGAACCGGTAGGGGTGGGCCAGCGGCCAGCTCGGGAAGGTGTTGGTGGAGAAGCGCGAGTGGACCAGCGCGATGGCCGTGGCGAAGCGGCGGTCCGACAGGTCGGGGAAGAACGGCTCCAGCTGTCCGGTGGTCAGCATCCCCTTGTAGACCAGGGTGCGCGCTGACAGCGAGGGGAAGTAGACGCCGGCCTCGCGCTCGGCGCGCTTGCGCAGCACGAAGGCGGGCCGGTCCAGCGCGATGCCGCTTCGCTTCCCGGAGGAGTCGGCGACGAACAGCTGGCGGAAGGTCGGCATGGTGGCGCGGGCGCCGGGGCCGAGCAGCTCGGGTGCGACGGGCACGTCGCGCCAGCCGAGCACCGTCAGCCCCTCCTCGGACGCCAACGTCTCGATCTGTGAGACGGCTGCCGCGGTGGCTTCGGCGTCCTCGTCCTCCTGCGGCAGGAAGGCGACGCCCACGGCGTAGGAGCCGGGCTCGGGCAGGGCGAAGGGGACGTTCGCGCGCAGGAAGGCGTCCGGGATCTGGAGGAGGATGCCGGCACCGTCGCCGGTGTCCGGGTCGGATCCCGTGGCGCCGCGGTGTTCGAGGTTGCGCAGCACGGTCAGCGCCTGTTCGACGAGCTCGTGGCTGGGCTCGCCGGTCAGGGTCGCCACGAAGCCGACACCGCAGGCGTCGTGCTCGTATCGGGGGTCGTACATGCCCTGCTTGGCAGGGCGGTGGGCGGCCCAATCCGCTGTCGGCACAGCACGCATCGGCAGCTCCCGTCGTCTCGTGGCAGTGGTACGTACCGAGGGACGACGTTGGCCCTCTTGTGGCAGAAGAATTTCGAGCAGGTTACAGGGTGGCCGATTTCCCGGAAAGTGGAAGACGCGTCTCGCGATGCGGACACGGGGCGGCCTGGTCCTCGTGGGACCTGCGCGGAGGGGGGCGGGGTCGCAGGTGGTGACCCCGCGTGAGGAACGGCTTGCTCGCCACTCAGGCGTCGTTGCCGGCGGCGTGACGGACTACTGCCCGGGGTCAGTCGAAATGAAACCGCCGGGTAACACGCGGATCATGCACCGGAAGGACCGCGCGATGCTGTGACCTGGCCCACGACGCGCCTCTGCGGCCGGACGAGCCGGACCGTACCGGGTTCCGGTCCGTGGGGTCGATCCGTGGGGTCGGCCCGTGGGGTCGGCCCGGCTGCCGAGGCCCGGCG
>NZ_JASKYT010000276.1:0-9488 GCF_041028275.1 Streptomyces sp. PU-14G | reverse complement strand
GGGAGAAGGCGCGGAGGGGGACGGCACGGACGCGGGCGGGCCGGGAGGCGCCGGCACGGAGGGTGCGGGTGCGGAACCGGCGGGTGGCCCCGAGGGGGCGCCTCCGGCGGCCGGGCCCACCTCGGCGGAGGCGGCTGCGTTCTGGCGGCGCCCGCGTCCGTGCCGTCCCCCTCCGCGCCTTCTCCCTCCGCGTGGCCGGGAGGCGCCGGCACGGAGGGTGCGGGTGCGGAACCGGCGGGTGGCCCCGAGGGGGCGCCTCCGGCGGCCGGGCCCACCTCGGCGGAGGCGGCTGCGTTCTGGCGGCGCATGGCACGTCCGCCCCGGCGGCGCTCGATCAGGGAGACGGCGGTGATGGGCAGCCAGGCCGAAACCGTCCCGCTGTCGTCGCTTCCCGCGCCGAACAGGTGCGGGGCGAGCTGCGCCTGCAGGTCGGCGGGGGTGGGCCGCTCCTCCGCGTTCATCCGCATGCACGACTCGATCAGCGACCGCAGGTCCTCGGGCAGTCCCTCCAGGTCGGGGCCCTCGCGCAGCAGCATGAAGACGGTCTCCACGGGGTTGGCCCCGTGGAAGGGCGCGTGCCCTGTCGCCGCGAAGACCAGGGTGGAGGCGAGCGAGAACACGTCGCTGGCACCGGTCACGCTGCGGGAGTCGCGCGCCTGCTCAGGCGACATGTAGGCCGGGGTGCCCACGGCGACGTTCGTCATGGTCAGCCGGGTGTTGGAGACGCCGGAGGCGATACCGAAGTCGATGACACGCGGGCCGTCCTCGACGACCAGCACGTTGGAGGGCTTCAGGTCCCGGTGGACCAGTCCGGCGCCGTGGATGGACTGGAGCGCCTCGGCGACACCGGCCGCCAGCCAGCGCACCGCCTGCACCGGCAGCGGACCGCACTCGGTGACTATTTCCTCCAGGGAGGGCGAGGGCACGTACGCGGTGGCCAGCCACGGGATCGCGGCGCGCGGGTCGGCGTCCACGACGGCGGCCGTGTAGAAGCCGCTGACCGCCCGCGCGGCCTCCACCTCCCTGGTGAAGCGCACCCGGAAGAGCTGGTCCTCCGCCAGTTCCGTGCGCACCGTCTTGATCGCGACGCGGCGGCCGGACGCCGAACGTGCCAGGTAGACCAGCCCCATGCCGCCGGAACCGAGACGGCCCAGCACCTCGAACGGGCCGATCCGCCGCGGATCGTGCTGCGTAAGCTGCTCCACCACTTGTCCTGCCACCTCCCCGTAGGGGCCGTAAAATCTGCCCGTTCCCGCCCCGTGCAGCCTCTCACTGCCGTGCCGGACCTGACGGTCCTGACGCCGATTCTTCCTGGCGAACGCGCCGGTTGCGAACCCGGGGGCGGCACGTAAGTGTCTTCGTGCCCCGACAAAGGCGCGTATGACCCGGTCAATCCGTCATGTTGGCTCCGCCAGGTATCACCCTGATTGCCCTCATCTCGGCCCGCCGATCGCACACACCCCGTTTGCCTGCGGACGAATCGCGGTCCGATCGCCCGTCGGTAAGCTGACGGGCATGACAGGACAAGTTCGAACCGTCGACGGCCGGGTGGCCGGACGCCGCGGTCAAGCGACGCGGCAGAAGCTGCTCGACTGCCTCAGCGAGATGCTCAGCTCGTCGCCGTACCGGGATGTCAAGGTCATCGACGTCGCGCGGAAAGCGGGCACGTCCCCTGCGACGTTCTACCAGTACTTCCCCGACGTCGAGGGCGCCGTCCTGGAGATCGCCGAGACCATGGCCAAGGAGGGCGCCTCGCTCACCGAGCTGGTGGCCGGCCGCTCCTGGACGGGCAAGGCGGGTTGGCAGACGGCCGAGGAACTGGTCGAGGGCTTTCTGGCCTTCTGGCGCAGGAACGACGCGATCCTGCGCGTGGTCGACCTGGGCGCGGCGGAGGGCGACAAGCGGTTCTACAAGATCCGCATGAAGGTCCTCAACTCGGTGAACAACTCCCTCGCCGACGCCATCAAGGATCTCCAGAACCGCGGCAGGGTCGGCAAGGACGTCAACGCCGCCGCCGTGGCCGGTTCGCTGGTCGCCATGCTGGCCTCCGTCGCGGGGCACCAGAAGGGCTTCCAGAGCTGGGGCGTCAAACAGTCCGAGCTCAAGCCGAGCCTGGCCCTGCTCGTGCACCTCGGCGTGACCGGCAAGAAGCCCACCAAGTAACGCAGCGCGACGCCCCCTCACGCGATGCGTCAGCGCGCCGCGCTGTCCCCCGACACGTGGCATCCCCCGTATGCAGCGTCCCTCGCCCCTCACCGAGAAGCCGTCAGCTCTCCGCCCTGGGCTCCAGGCGGAAGACGCGGATCCGCCGCTCGATCCGGCCCTGGTAGACCGCGTACGGCGGCCAGAACCTCAGCAACTCCTCCCACGCCTCCTCGCGCTCCGCTCCCTCCAACTGCCGCGCCCGTACGGGTATGTCGCGGCCCCGGTAGGTGATACGCGCCTCGGGGTGGCGGCGCAGGTTGGCGGTCCACCCAGGGTGGCCCTGTCTGCCGAAGTTGCTGCCCACAAGCAGCCAGCTCCCCCGTGCCTTCTCCGGCATGCACGCCAGCGGCGTCCGTCGCGTCTCGCCGCTCTTGGCGCCCGTCGAGCTCAGTACGACACCGGGCAGCATCCGGGTACTGAGCATCGTCCGTCCGCCCGAGAGCCGGTGCACCGACCGGTCCAGTACGGGAATCACATGCGGAGCGATCCGCGCGAACACCCGCGTCGAGGACACTGCCTGGATCACCTTCCGTCCGCCTGATCCGGCCATCAGACTCCGGCCTCCTTCCCCGCGGCCGTCCGCGCCGCGTCCCCTTTTTCTGCGTCCGTCCGCCCCGCTTCGCCTTCCTCTGCGTCCGTCCGCGCCGCTTCCTTCTTTCCCGCGTCCGTTCGCGCCGCTTCGCCTTTCTCTGCGTCCGTTCGCGCCGCTTCCTTCTTCCCCGCGTCCGTCCGCGCCACGTCCCCCTTTTCCGTGCCCGTTCGTGCCGCGTTGCCGTTTTCCGCGTCCGTTCGCGCTGTTTCGGCCTTTTCCGCGTCCGTTCGCGCAGCTTCCTTCTTTCCCGCGTCCGTCCGCACCGCTTCCCTCTTTCCCGCGCCCGTTCGCGCCGCGTTCCCCTCTTGCGCGTCCAGGGCTTCTTCCGCCCCCGCGGCGTACAGCGCCGCCTGCTCGGCGGCCTGGTGCCGCAGCCGGTGCACCGGACCGAACAGCAGGTCGTCCCCGGCCGCGCGCCTGAAGCAGAGGTGCGCCGTCTGCTCCCGGGTCGATCCCGCCTCGCCGTGCAACCGCACCGCCTCGCCCGCGGCGAACCGCAGCGCCTCCAGCCCCGCTGCCAGCGCGATCCCGCCGGCCGACCGTGCCCCCGCCTCGTCCGCCCCCGCCGTCCACGCCGCGTAGGAGGCCGCCGCCCGCGCGCCGTGCACCCGAAAGTACGCCTCCGCCAGCCGGGCCCGAACCGCCCGGGGAGAGCCGCACGGCCGTCGCCCGGCGCCCGCACCCGACGTGACCTGTTCGACCGTGCGCGTCAGCGCGCCGTCCGCCGCGCCCACCGCCTCCATGGCGAGGACGGCCGCCACCCGGGGGCCGATGGCGGCCAGCGCGGCCCGCACATCGTGCTCGTCCTGCCCGCCGAGGAGTTCCGCGCGCACGTCGCGCAGTTCGACGCGGGCCACAGCGCGCGTCTCGTCCAGCGCGGAGTGCCGTACGCGCACGAGTCCCGCGGCGCCTTCCGTGACGAGGAAGAACAGGGTGCGGCTGCGCGTGAAGCCGCCCGCGTGCGCCGCGACGAGCAGCAGCCCCGCGCTGTGACCGCCCAGCACCTGCGCCGCTTCCCCGTACAACCGCCATCCGTCCGCCGCACGGTGTGCCTGAACGCCCCCGGCGCGGCCACCGCCGGACCACCCGTCAAGGGGCCGGCCGCCGACGGCTCGCCCGCTGCCGGCCCACCCGTCGCCGGACGCGGACCCGGACCCGTACCCGTCGGGCGAACCGCCACCGGCCCGCTTCTCGGGGTCGGTCGCGCTCGTGAGGCCGAGCGCCACGGGCAGCGTGTCCGGTGGGACGACGAGGGCGCCGGTCAGTTCGCCGCAGGCCAGCCGCGGCAGCACTCCGATGCGCTGCGCCTCGGTGCCCAGGGCGAGTACGAGCGGGGCGACCAGGCAGGCGGTGGGCACCAGCGGGGACGGCAACAGGGCGCGGCCGGTCTCCTCGCAGGCCAGCGCGAGCGCGAGGGTGCCGCGTCCGGCGCCGCCGTAGGCCTCGGGCACCGCGAGGCCGGGCAGGCCGTGTTCCCGGGCGAGCGTGGCCCACAGGACGGTGTCGTACCCCTGCGGTGACCGCGCCGCGGCCGCCACCTCGTCGGGCCCGCTGTGTGGGGCGAGTACTTGTCGCAGCGTACGGCGTATCGCGTTCTGCTCCTCGGTGAACCCCGTGTCCATCGGCAGCGCCCCCTCACGGCGACTTCGTCACCTGACGGGGCGTCATATTAGGCAGCCGCGGCACAGAAGCCCAGGGCACGGGCGGCACCTTGTCGCCGCTTGCGCCCTCCCGGCGACCCGCAGACCTGATGTACCGTCAGTTTCATGCCGCCTGCCGACAGCACCCACCGCATCGGCCGCCGCGTCGCGGTCGCCGGAGTCGCGCTCTCGGACGGAGGGAGGGTCGACGAGGCGACGCCGTACACGCTGCACGCCCAGGCCGCACGCCGGGCGCTGGCGGACGCCGGCATCGATCGCTCCCTGGTGGACGGGTTGGCCTCGGCCGGGCTGGGCACCCTCGCACCCGTGGAGGTCGCCGAGTACCTCGGACTGCGCCCCACGTGGGTCGACTCCACCTCCGTCGGCGGCTCCACGTGGGAGGTCATGGCCTCACACGCCGCCGACGCCATCGCACAGGGCCGCGCGAACGCCGTACTGCTGGTGTACGGCTCCACCGCGCGCGCCGACCTCAAGGCCCGCCGCCGCACCGCCGATCTCTCCTTCGGTACGCGCGGTCCGCTGCAGTTCGAGGTGCCCTACGGGCACACCCTCATCGCCAAGTACGCGATGGCCGCCCGCCGCCACATGCACCAGTACGGCACCACACTGGAACAGCTCGCCCAGGTCGCCGTACAGGCACGCGCCAACGCAGCCGCCAACCCCGACGCCATGTACCGGGAACCGGTCACGGTGGACGACGTCCTGTCCGGCCCGGTGATCGCCGATCCGTTCACCAAGCTGCACTGCTGCATCCGCTCGGACGGTGGCTGCGCGGCGCTACTCGTCGCCGAGGACCTCGTGCCGGACCTGGCCACCCGTCCCGTCTGGATCCTCGGCTCCGGCACGGCCGTCTCTCACACGACGATGTCGGAATGGGAGGACTTCACCGTCTCCCCGGCTGCGACGTCGGGGCCTACCGCCTTCGCGCAGGCCGGCGTCACACCGGGCGACATCGACCTCGCCCAGATCTACGACGCCTTCACCTACATGACTCTCGTGACGCTGGAAGACCTCGGTTTCTGCGCCAAGGGCGAAGGCGGCTCCTTCGTGGAGAACGGCCGGCTGCTGCGGGACGGCGACCTGCCGGTCAACACCGACGGAGGCGGCCTGTCCGCCTGCCACCCGGGCATGCGGGGCCTCTTCCTGCTCGTGGAAGCCGTACGGCAGCTGCGCGGCGACGCCGGCGACGGGCGGCAGGTGCGCAGGCGCGACGGAACACTGCCCGAACTGGCCGTCGCGTCCGGCACAGGCGGCTGGTTCTGCTCCTCGGGGACACTGGTGCTGGGCCGCGGCTGAGGGCCACGGGCGCGCGGTGTCAGAGCCGCTGGTACATGATGTGCAGCCCCACGAACCCGTGCTCCGGATGGCGGAAACCCTCTGGCAAGGTGGCCACGATTTCGAAACCGAGCGACTTCCACAGCGCGACGGCGCGAGTGTTGGTCTCCACGACAGCGTTGAACTGCATCGCCCGGTAGCCCTCACCCCTGGCCCACTCCAGCACGTGCGCACCCAGCGCCCGCCCGACGCCCTTGACGCCGCATCCCGGATCGACCATGAAACTGGCTCCCGCGATGTGGGACGAGCCGCCCATGTGGTTGGGGCCCGTCTTCGCCGAGCCGAGCACGGTGCCGTCCCCGTCCACGGCGACGAAGGTGCGCCCCGGGGGCTCCTGCATCCACAACGCCCGGCCTGTGGCCTCGTCCGTGTCGCGCGGGTACGTGTAGGTTTCGCCGGCGGCGACGATGGTGTGGAAGAAGGGCCAGATGGCGGCCCAGTCGGCTGCGGTCGCTTCACGGATCTGCACGGGCACAGCCTGCGGGAGGGAAGGCCTGTGACGCCAGCGGATATCGCCGCGGCTGGCACGGCGGTGCTCACACCGCGGAACACGGCTCTCGCGACGGTCCCCGCCCTCGCGACGGGCCCCGTCCTCGGGACGAGGCGCGGCTCTCCGCGGAAGGGCGAGACCTATACGGGACGGAAGACAGGGACGGTGACACCGCCGCCCTCGCCGGCCACCTCCCGGAACGCGACCCGTAGCTGCCTCCCCACCACCAGTGCTTCCTGTGGACAGTCGACCAGCTCGGTCATCATGCGCGGACCCTCCACCAGTTCCACGACGGCGGCGACGTAGGGGACGCGCTCCGAGAATGGGGGCAGATCGTTGCGGTGGACGACGGACCAGGTGTAGAGGGTGGCCCGCCCGTTCGCCTCCTCCCAGACGGCGTCCTCACTCCAGCAGTGCGGACAGAACTCGCGTGGATAGTGGTGGGCCATGCCGCACCCTTCGGCACGGCAGCGGCGTATCAGCAGCCGCCCCCGAGCCGCCGCCCGCCAGTACGGTGCGGTGAACGCGTCCGCGTCCGGGACGTCGAACCGCTGTCCCGACGTCGTCCCCATCAGGCCTCCGCTCGCCCAGGCTTCGCTTACGCTCTGCCGTCACCCCGGCCGACGGGAGCACCGCTCCTGACGCCCCGTCAGGTGACACGTCGCAGTGAAGCGGTCCCCGCGTCGCTCCGCAAGGGGGCCGGGCGGGCCGACCGACGACGTTGCGGGAGACCGCGCCTACCATCGTCGTCATGCACATGCCCGAGAACGGGACACCCGTCCACATCCTCGGCGCCGGCCCGGGGGGTCTGGCCACGGCCGCCGCACTGCGGGAGCGCGGCATCAGCGCCGTCGTACTGGAGAAGGCCGACACCGTCGGCGCCTCCTGGCGCTCCCACTACGACCGCCTGCACCTGCACACCACCCGCGCCAACTCCGCGCTCCCGGGGCTGCCCATCCCCCGCGCGTACGGACGCTGGGTCGCGCGCGCCGACCTGGTGCGCTACCTCGAGCAGTACGCGGCGCACCACCGCACAGAGGTGGCCACAGGCGTGGAGGTGCACCGGCTCGAGCGCGGCGAGAACGACCAGTGGGTGCTCCACGCCAACGGAGGACGACGGCTGACCAGCCCCGCCGTCGTCGTGGCCACCGGCTGCAACCACACCCCCTATCTGCCACCCTGGCCAGGGCGCGGCACCTTCACCGGCGACCTGCTGCACGCCTCCGCCTACCGTTCCCCCGCCCCCTACGCGGGCAAGGACGTCCTGGTGGTGGGCGCGGGAAACACCGGGGCCGAGATCGCCACCGACCTCGCGGAGAGCGGAGCAGGGCGGGTGCGCCTTGCCGTCCGCACACCCCCGCACATCCTGCGCCGCTCCACCCTCGGCTGGCCCTCCCAACGCAGCGCCATCCTGTGCCGACGCCTGCCAGTCGGCCTCGTGGACCGCCTGGCGGCGCGGCTCGCCAAAGCCTCACTCCCCGACCTGTCCGCCTACGGCCTGCCCCGGCCCCAGGCCGGCCTGTACACGCGCGTGCGCCAGGGGGCGATCCCGGTGCTGGACGTCGGACTGGTCAGCGCGGTACGGCAGCGGAGGGTCGAACCTGTTGCCGCGCTCGAGTCGTTCGAGGGGGCGAAGGCGGTCCTGGCGGACGGGGAGACCCTCAGCCCGGAGGTGGTCATCGCCGCGACCGGATACCACACAGGGCTGGAGGAGCTGGTCGGTCACCTGGGCGTACTGGACGCGCGTGGCCGCCCCCTGGCTCACGGCCGTCGCACGCACCCGTCGGCCCCCGCTCTCCACTTCACCGGCTTCTCCTACCCGATCAGCGGAACCCTGCGGGAGCTGCGGCTCGACGCCGGGCGGATCGCGAAGGCGATCGCCAAGGCCGCCCGCTGACGCCGCGCCTGACCGCTCGCCCCTAAGAATCCCAGGCGGCCACAAGCGCCCGCTCAGGAGACGACCGCCGCTTCAGCCACCCTCCGGCGGCGCATCCGGCGCCCTCCGCCCACCCTCGCTTCCACCCCCCCTTCTGCGTCTCGGCTGGACGCTCCACGGGCACCACAGACACCCCCACGAGCCCGCAGGACAGCCCTGAGCCCCGCAGAGGGGTTCCTGACGCAGCGTCAGTTCCAGTAACCTGACGGCTCGTCAGTTCCAGTCGGCCACCACACGGGAGTGGGCGAGTACAGATGCTCGGATCGACTCACGGGACCCTCACCATGACCCCCCGCCAGGGCCGGGTACTGGCCTGCGGCGAACCGACCGGCGGTGGCCGCGTCCACAGCAGGGCCGACGACAGCGACGACGTCGGCTTCGATGTCAGCGGCCGGCCACTGCACGCCCCCGTACCCGACCTCGACCGCTTCTTCCGCCCGGAGGCCGTCGCCGTGGTGGGTGCCTCCGACACGGAAGGGCGCCCCAACACCGGTATCACGCGCCAACTGCTGGCCTGGGCGCAGCACGTCGGAGCCCGTCTTTACCCGGTGCATCCCAAGCGGCGCGAGGTGTTCGGGAAGGCCTGCGCGCCCGCCGTCGCCGACCTGCCCGAACCTGTCGACGTCGCCGTCCTCCTCGTGGCCGACCCGCTGCCCGTACTGGAACAGCTGGCGGACACCAAGACGCGGTTCGCCGTCGCCTTCGCCTCCGGCTTCGCCGAGACCGGCCAGGACGGCACCCTCGCCCAGCAGAAACTGGCCGAGGCCGCGGCCCGCTCCGGCGTCCGGCTGCTGGGCCCGAACACCAACCTCAACGCCTTCGAGCGCTTCCGCACCGACCTGGACGGGCCCGCTATCGCCCTCGTCACGCAGTCAGGTCACCAGGGCCGCCCCCTCTTCGCCCTGCAGGAACTGGGCATCCGGCTCTCGCACTGGGCACCGACCGGAAACGAGGCCGACCTGGAGACGGCCGACTTCCTCTCCTACTTCGCCGCCTGCCCCGAGGTGGGGGCCGTGGCGGCATATGTGGAAGGGCTCAAGAACGGCAGGCGGTTCCTGCTCGCCGCCGACCGCGCGGCACGGGGCGGCGTCCCCGTCGTCGCGGTCAAGGTGGGCCGCACCGAGACCGGGGCGCGCACGGCCGCCTCGCACACGGGAAAGCTGACGGGCTCCGACGCCACGGCGGACGCGGCGATGCGGCAGTACGGCGTCATCCGCGTGGACGGGCTGGACGAGCTCCAGGACACGGCCACGCTGCTGGCCCGGGCCC
>NZ_JASKYT010000275.1:0-9488 GCF_041028275.1 Streptomyces sp. PU-14G | reverse complement strand
GAGCCGTGCCGCCCGCCCACTTCGGCCCCGCCATCCGCCGGGGAGGCCCCGCCATCCGCCGGAAGGCAGGCGGCGGAGCGGCGAGGGCCGGGCGGCACGGCTCGGCGCGTGCGGGTCAGCCGACGGGGACCGGCTCCGCGCTCGCGGCCATCTCGGCGGGCACCGCCTCGGCGGGGATGCGGAACTGTTTGCCGCAGGCTCCGCACATGATGGGGGCCTGCGCGAGCACCGAGGGAACGACCCGGACGTTGCGGCCGCAGTCGCACACCGCCTTCACGCGGACCCCGCCCCCCGACGAGCCGTGGCGCGCGGCGGGGCCGCGGAAACTGCGCCCGGTATCGGTCTCGGTGGCCGCGCTGTACGCCTTCAGGGCCCGCTGGAGCCGCTCGATGGTGGGCCGGTAGCGCCGCCGGGTGTCGGGCGTGAGGACCACGAGGGAGAAGCCGCTGCTGGGATGCGGCTCCTCGGGGTGGTCGAGCCCCAGCTCCTCGGCGATCGCCAGGAAGCGGCGGTTGTGATACCGGCCCGCGCGTGAGGTGTCACGGACACCGCGGGCCGCGGCGATGCCGTGGACTGCCTCGTGCAGCAGCCGTTCGAAGGAGAGGCCGGTACCGCATGCGGACGAGGACTCTCCGATGAGTGATTCGGGCGCGGCCAGGTCCGGCAGCTCGGGGTGGTGCCGTTGAATATCGGCCCAGGCGGCTGCCAGCTCGGCGGCGAGAACTGGTGGTGTCGTGCTCACGTCGTTCTCAACGAGCGGAAGGGCCCTGGTGTTCCGATTCCGGGGCATCGCAAATATTTTGCACGTACCAGTCAGTCGGCGTCGTTGCGGCGGGAGCGGGGCGGGTGCCCCGATCTGCGGCCAAGCCGCGCACCCGCCGCAACCCGGGACGTATCACCGGTACGGGCACGTCAGTACGCCCCACCGGAGCGGGGAGCGGGCACGTCAGTACGCGCGTGCCACCAGCGCGACCGTGCCCGGTTCGTCCTCCGTCCGCGGCACCGAGCCGTCCTCGGCGACCAGACAGCGCACCGTTACCGCGTGCTCGGCCAGCGCCGTCTCGCCCTCCGGGCCGAGCGCGGACCACGGCAGGCGCGCCCATCCACCGGTGGTGACGGCTTCCACCGCCTCGCCGATGGTACGGACGTTTTCTGTGCGCTGTTCGCGCCGCTCGCGCGTCTGGTGCAGCAGAAGGGCCTGGTCGTCCTCCAGCAAGCCGGGGAGGGTGTCGGCCAGGGCGGCGAGCGGGACCTGCTCCTTGGTACGCGGCACGCGTCGCACCAGAGAGGCGGTACGACCCCCGCCCGGGGCGTCCCCTGCCACGTCGCGCGGGCCGATCTCGATCCGTACAGGTACGCCCTTGAGCTCCCAGTCGACCGCCCGCCGCCCGAAGGGGACGTCCGTACGGTCGTCGATCCGCACCCGCAGTCCCGCGGTGCTCAGTTCCTCGGCCAGGGCGCGCGCCCTGGCCAGCACGGCTTCCTCGCCCTTGACCGCGAGGACCACCACCTGGACAGGGGCCAGCCGCGGCGGCAGGCGGAGTCCGTCGTCGTCGCCGTGTGCCATCACCATCGCGCCGACCATGCGCGTGGTGCTCCCCCAGGAGGTCTGCCAGGCGTGCTCGCGGGTGCCACTCCCTGGTGAGGAACCTGGTGCCGAAGGCGCGGGAGAAGTTCTGCCCCAACTCGTGGCTGGTCGCCATCTGGAGCGCCTTGCCGTCGCCCATCATCGCCTCCAGCGTGAGGGTGTTCAGCGCGCCGGAGAAGCGTTCGCGGACCGTTTTGCGGCCTGGCACGACGTCGACGGCCAGGACCTCGGTCATGAAGTCCTGGTAGACGTCACGGTGGATGCGGGCGGCGAAGTCGCGCGCGTCCTCGAAGGTGGCGTGCGCGGTGTGCCCCTCCTGCCACAGGAACTCGGAGGTGCGCAGGAAGAGCCGGGGCCGCATCTCCCAGCGGACCACGTTGGCCCACTGGTTGATCAGCAGGGGCAGGTCGCGGTAGCTCTGCACCCACCTCGCGAAGGAGTCGTTGATGATCGTCTCGGAGGTGGGCCGCACCACGGCGGGCTCCTCCAGCTGCTTGCCTCCGCCGTGAGTGACGACGGCCAGCTCGGGTGAGAAGCCTTCGACGTGCTCGGCTTCCTTGGTCATGTAGGACTGCGGGATCAGGAGGGGGAAGTAGGCGTTCTGGACCCCCGTGCGCTTGATGCGCGCGTCCATGTCCGCCTGCATGCGCTCCCAGAGGCCGTAGCCGTACGGTCGGATCACCATCGTGCCGCGCACTGGCCCGTTCTCCGCGAGCTCTGCTTTGTTCACCAGTTCCTGATACCAGCGCGGGAAGTCCTCGGCCCTGGGGGTGAGGACGGGTGATTTCGCCATGGCGGGCATCGTAGGGCGCCGGTCCGTCGCGCGCCGCGGCATTTGTGCGCGGAGCAGCTGCGGCATTTGTGCGCGGAGCGGGGGCGCAGGCGGGGAGCGCGGAACTCCGGAGGAGGGGCAGGCCCGCTGCGACGGTTCCGCCGTCTCGTCCGGCGCGACGTGGTGGGGTCAGGCGGTCGGCCCGGGCCACTCCTCCGAGGTCAGCGCGAAGCGCTCGTGGTCCCGCCAGGCGTCGTTGATGAAGAGCATGCGCGGCGAGTAGCCCTCGTGCCGGAAGCCGAGCCGCTTGGCCATCGCCAGGGACCGCTCGTTCTCCGGCTGGACGTTGATCTCCAGCCGGTGCAGCCCGAGCCCGTCGGGCCCGGGCTGGAAGCAGCGGTCGACCACCAGCCGCAGCCCCTCGGTCATCCGCCCCGTCCCGGCGTAGGGCAGGTAGCTGTCGTAGCCGAGGGAACCGTTGCGGAAGCGCGCCCTGACGATGTTGGCGACGTTCACCCGCCCGACCAGGCCTTCGTCCTCCCGGTCGAGGATGAGGAACGTGCGCAGCGCGGGGCCCTGGCGGCGCAGCAGGTCGGGGAGGCCGTCGGGCTCGACGGGGTTCCACGGGCGGAGGTGGTCTGCCGACCGGACGACGGCCTCGCTGTAGAGCTGTTCGTCGGAGGGCCGCGGGGGGCGGATGTATACGCGCATGGACGACATCATCCGCCTTTGCCGCGGCAGGCTCGCGTCAGGGGAGGTCACTTCGGGGGCAGCATGTCCTTGAACTCCTGAGGGAGTTCGAAGTCGCCCGGGTCCTGGCCGGCACCGGGGAGGCCGAAGGCGCCGCCCTGCTCGCTCTCGGCCCGGCGGGCGGCTTGGGCCTGCTCCTCCTGCTTGCGCTTCATCGGGTTGCCCGACTGGCGCTTGCCCTTGGCCTTCTTCTGCTGCTTGCCCTTCTTCTTGCCGCCCCCGGCGCCGGGCATTCCCGGCATCCCGGGCATCCCCGGCATGCCGCCGCCCTGCGCCATCTTGGACATCATCTTGCGGGCGTCGAAGAAGCGCTCCACCAGGTTCTTCACCGCGCTGACGTCGACCCCGGAGCCCCGGGCGATACGGGCCCGGCGGGAGCCGTTGATGAGCGTCGGCTCGGCGCGCTCCGCCGGCGTCATCGACTTGATGATGGCGGCCGTACGGTCGACCTCGCGCTCGTCCAGGTTGTTGATCTGCTCCTTCATCTGGCCCATGCCCGGCATCATGCCGAGCAGCTTGGAGAGGGAGCCCATCTTGCGGACCTGCTCCATCTGGGCCAGGAAGTCGTCGAACGTGAACTCCTTCGGCCCCTTCGCCAGCTTGGCGGCCATCTTCTCGGCCTCTTGCTGGCTGAAGGTCTGCTCCGCCTTCTCGATCAGCGTGAGCATGTCGCCCATGCCAAGGATGCGGGACGCCATGCGGTCCGGGTGGAACGCGTCGAAGTCGTCCAGCTTCTCGCCGTTGGAGGCGAACATGATCTGCTTGCCGGTGACCTGGGCGACGGAGAGCGCCGCACCGCCGCGCGCGTCACCGTCGAGCTTGGAGAGCACGACCCCGTCGAAGCCGACGCCCTCCTGGAAGGCCTCCGCCGTGGTGACCGCGTCCTGACCGATCATGGCGTCGACGACGAAGAGGACCTCGTCGGGGCTGACGGCGTCGCGAATGTCGGCGGCCTGCCGCATCAGCTCCTGGTCGATGCCGAGGCGTCCGGCGGTGTCGACGATGACCACGTCGTGCTGCTTGTCACGCGCGTAGGTGATCGAGTCCTGGGCGACCTTGACCGGATCGCCGACCCCGTTGCCCGGCTCCGGCGCGAAGACGGCCACCCCGGCGCGCTCGGCGACGACCGAGAGCTGGTTGACCGCGTTGGGGCGCTGGAGGTCCGCCGCGACCAGGACCGGCGTGTGGCCCTGCTGCTGGAGCCAGCGGCCCAGCTTGCCCGCCAGGGTCGTCTTACCGGCGCCCTGGAGGCCGGCGAGCATGATGACGGTCGGCGGGTTCTTGGCGAACCGCAGGCGCCTGGTCTCGCCGCCGAGGATGCCGACCAGCTCCTCGTTGACGATTTTGATGACCTGCTGGGCAGGGTTCAGCGCCTGGGAGACCTCGGCCCCCATGGCGCGTTCCTTGACCTGCTTGATGAAGGCTCGGACAACAGGCAGCGCGACGTCCGCCTCGAGCAGGGCGATGCGGATCTCACGCGCGGTGGCGTCGATGTCCGCCTCGCTGAGGCGCCCTTTGCCCCGGAGGTTCTTGAACGTCGCACTCAGGCGGTCGGAAAGGGTATCGAACACAGCGCTCGTCGGTCCTCGGGTCGGTGGCGGAGTCAATCACTGGCAAGGGTAGCCGCCCTCCCGGCGGCGGGTCCCCGCCAGTCCGGATCGGACCGTGCGCAGCCGCACCGCGAGGCGGCCTCCCGACCTCCGCGCGGCGACCTCCGGACCTCCGCGAGGCGGCCTCCGGACCTCCGCGCGGCGACCTCCCGACCTCCGCGCCGACCGGGACCGCGTACCGGCCGCAGGCCGGACCGCGGACCGGCATGCCGCAGGCGCGTTCCGCGTCGGCTGCCCGAGGCGGACCCCGGGCGCCCGGACCGCTCACAGCGCGTCCTGGCCCCGCTCACCCGTCCTGACGCGGACAGCGGTCTCCACGGGCACGACCCAGACCTTCCCGTCACCGGTCCTGGCGGTGTGGGCCGCCTTGACGAGGACGTCGATGAGCTGTCCTGCGTCCTCGTCCCGGGCCAGCACCTCGACGCGCACCTTGGGCACGAGGTCGACCGTGTACGCGGCGCCACGGTAGACCTCGGTGTGTCCGCGCTGGCGGCCGTAACCGCCGGCCTCGGTGACGGTGAGGCCCTGGACGCCGAAGGCCCGCAGCGCCTCCTTCACCTCGTCGAACCTGGCGGGCCTGATCACGGCGGTGACGAGCTTCATGCGTCCACCTTGGTCGCACGGCTGGAGCGAAGGGCGGTGCCGGGCGCGGCGGCGGTGTCAGGCGCGGCGGCCGTGCCGGGCGGTGTGGCCGTGCCGGGCGGTGCGGGCGGCACGTCGGGCGTACGGCCCGTGGAGCCGCCGACGGCGGTGAAGTCGTACGCCGTCTCCGCGTGGAACGCCTGGTCGACGCCGGCCGTCTCGTCGTCGGGGTCGGCGCGGAAGCCGATCGTGACCTGCACCAGTTTGGCCAGCAGCCAGGAGACGGCGAAGGAGAAGGCCAGCACCGAGAAGGCGCCGAGGGCCTGCTTGCCGAACTGGGCAGGGCCGCCGACCCCGTCCACGGCGAGGAACCCGACCAGCAGGGTGCCGACGAGGCCGCCGACCAGGTGGACACCGACGACGTCGAGCGAGTCGTCGTAGCCCAGCTTGTACTTCAGGCCGACCGCCCAGGAGCAGACGAGGCCGGCCACCGCACCGATGACCAGTGCGCCCATGGCGTTGACCGAGGCGCCGGCCGGGGTGATGGCCACCAGCCCGGCGATCGCCCCGGAGGCCGCGCCCAGCGTGGTGAAGGCTCCGTGGCGCAGACGTTCGTAGGCGAGCCAGCCCGCGAGGGCGGCGCCGGTGGCGACCTGGGTGTTGAGCGCCATGGTCGCGGCGGTGCCGTCGGCCGCGAGCGCGGAACCGGCGTTGAACCCGAACCAGCCGAACCAGAGCAGGGCGGCGCCCAGCACGACCAGGGGCAGGTTGTGCGGGCGCATCGGGTCCTTCGTGAAGCCGATGCGCTCTCCGACGACCAGGACGGCGGCCAGCGCGCCGATGCCGGCGTTGATGTGGACGGCGGTGCCCCCGGCGAAGTCGATGACCTCCAGTTCACGGAGCCAGCCGCCCTCCGCCCACACCCAGTGCGCGACGGGGAAGTAGACGAGCGTGACCCACAGCGTGAGGAAGACCGCCCAGGCGCCGAACGTCACGCGGTCGGCGAGGGCGCCGCTCATCAGGGCCGGAGCGAGGACGGCGAACATCATCTGGAACAGGACGAACGCGAGCAGGGGAATGCCGCCCTGCTCGGTGAGGGAGTCGGGAGTGAGTCCCCGCAGCCCGGCGTGGTCGAGGTTGCCGATCACACCGCCGGCGTCGGGGCCGAAGGCGAGCGAGTAGCCGAAGAGCACCCACAGCACGCTGACGACCGCCAGCGAGATGAAGGACATCATCAGCATGTTCAGGGCGCTCTTGACCCGGACCATGCCGCCGTAGAAGAAGGCGAGACCAGGCGTCATCAGCATCACGAAGAACGCGCTGACCAGGACGAAAGCGGTATCCGCGCCGTTCAATGCGAACGTCTCCTCGAACCGTGGCCCCTCTCGGGCCATGGGGCCCCGCCCGGCCGGAGGCCGGCAGGAAGGCGGGCGTGTCCGCCAGATTTCCCCCACCCGGTTTCCGCCACCGCCACGCGGTGTTGCGCGACCGTGAAAACCGGCCCGACGGTGTTACGAGGAGATGAAACGCACCTGAGGAAAAGGAGGCGCCGCCAGGGAGGGGCGGCGCCGGCCGGAGGCGGCGTCAGCCAGAGGCGGCGTCAGCCGGCCACGGCCTCGTTCTCGGCCAGTTCCACGCGCAGTCGCTCGCTCAGGTGTACGACGTCCGCGACCCCTCCGAACTCGCGGACGGCACCCGCGGTGGTGCGCCGCAGCCGGTTGTTGACCCGCTCGGAGCGCAGCCGCTTGGCCAGCCCGAGGGCCTCGCTGGCACGGGCGACGCACCCTTCCGGCTCGTTCTGGAGAAGGTGCACGCTGGCCATCCCGATCAGGTTGAGCGCGTAGGAGCGCTGGTGGCCGCCGCCCTCGGCCTCCCGCGCCTCGCGCGCGAACAGCGCGACGGCACGCTCCATCGCGGGCCGGGCCAGGGACGCGTAAGTGGGGCTGCGCCCGGAGGAGTAGGCCAGGTCACGGTAGGAGTGCGCGTTCTCCGCGCACAGTTCGGCCTCGGAGAAGAAGCGGATCCAGTCGGGGTCGGCGTCGCAGCGGTCGATGTCGGAGAAGGTCTCCTCGGCCATCCGCACGGCGCGCTTGCACTTGCCCGGCTGGCCCATGTTCGCGTAGGCACGGGCCTCCATGGCGTGGAGCATGGCCTGGGTGCGGGGCGTGGATCCTTCCCGGCTGCCGTACTGGGCGAGGTGGGTCAGCTCCAGGGCGTCCTCGGGGCGGCCCAGGTGGATCATCTGGCGGGCCATCTTGCTGAGGATGAAGGAGCCGAGCGGCCGGTCGCCGGCTTCCTTGGCGGCGTGCAGGGCCAGCACGAAGTACTTCTGCGCGGTGGGCTGGAGGCCGACGTCGTAACTCATCCAGCCCGCGAGTTCGGACAGCTCGGCCGTGACGCGGAAGAGGCGGCGCCTGACGGGTTCGGGGTGGCGTTCCTGGAGGAGGTCGGTGACCTCGTGGAGCTGGCCGACGACGGCCTTGCGGCGGAGCCCTCCCCCGCACTGGGCGTCCCAGGCGCGGAACATCTCCGTCGTCTGCTCCAGCAGCTCCAGCTCGGGGCCGGAGAGCCGCTGTGCGCGCCGTGGCCCCGCGACCGCCGCCCTGGGCGCCGGAACGGCTGTGCCGCCAGGCCGCCCGTGCCCGTCCGGGGTGGCCGGGCCTGGCACCTGGCCTGTGGGCGTCGGCGCGTCGGGCTGCGGTCCTGGGACCAGCCAGCGTTGCATCGGCTCGACGAGGGCGGGCCCCGCGGAGACGGCCAGTGAGGCCCCCAGGAAGCCGCGTTGGCCGAGCATCAGATCGCTGCGGGTGAAGTCGCTGATCATCGCGATGGTCTGGGGCCCTGCCCAGGGCAGGTCGACGCCGGAGGCGGCGGGGGACCGCCGGGCGGGCCGCAGCCCCAGGTCCTCGACGGCGACGACGCAGCCGAAGCGTTCGGAGAAGAGGTCCGAGAGGATGCGGGGGATGGGTTCGCGGGGCTGTTCGCCGTCCAGCCAGCGGCGTACCCGCGAGGTGTCGGTGCTGATGTGGTGCGCGCCCAACTGCCGTGCCCGGCGGTTGACCTGGCGCGCCAGTTCCCCTTTCGACCAGCCACTGCGCACGAACCACGAGCCCAGGCGCTCGTTCGGGCTCTTGCTCGTCTGGCCTCGCTCAGCCACTGGTAACGCCCCCATCCCGCGTCGGTGGCGGACACCGGCCGGGGGCGGCCCGCGCTCCCCCGCGCGCCCCGCCGCACCCTCGGCTCGCCATGCCCCAGGCATAGTCCGCTGCCGCGCTCTCTCCCTGTGTGTACCGAAAGTAATCCTACGATCACGAGCCTGGCGAGTGTAATTGCAGAATCGCCACCATTCGCCACCCCTTCGAATGAACCCTTCCGCGTCAGTAAGCGCTTGACTTGACACCGGGCATCACCCCACGGAGAGACAGCCCCGACTCCCCGCCCCGTTCCAGCAGTCCGACCGTCACTGTGTGCAACGTAGTCGTAACCATCAGCATTCGGGACCCGTTGGAGTGAGCATGGGCTTCACGATCGGCGCCATCGGCGGTCTCAGCGGCATCCGCGAGATCCGCGAACTGCGGCCCGGTGCACGCAGGCGCGAGCGCGCCCAGGTGTGCACCACCGTGGCGGAGTACACGAGCCTGTGGGGCTGGGACGTGGTCCCGGGCGCCCGGGCCGCGCGGTCGGGAGGCCGTGTCACCTGTTCGTGTGGCGCAGCCGCGTGCCCCGCCCCCGGCGACCACCCCCTCGACGCGACGGTGGAGGTGCCGGCGGGCGCCACCCTCGACGAGGCCACGCGCGCGTGGGCCCAGGTGCCCGGCGCCGCCACGCTGCTGCCGACGGGCCGCGCCTTCGACGTGCTCGAGGTGGGGCTGACCGCGGGCCGGTGCGCGCTGGCGCGGCTGGAGCGCATGGGGGTGCCGCTGGGCCCCGTGGCGGCGACGCCCCACGGCAGGGCCTGGTTCCTGGTCGCCCCCGGCGCGGCGGCCGAGCTGCCCGATCTGCTCTACCGGATGGGCTGGGACGACGCGGATCTCGATCTGCGGGGCAGGGGCGAGGGGGAGCACATCACGGCACCCCCCTCCGACCTGGCCGCCCGTGGCCCGGTCGGCTGGCTGCGCCCGCCCACCCTGGAGACGGCCGGCCGTCCGCCGCAGGCGCGGCTGCTGCTGGGAACGCTGGCCTATGT
>NZ_JASKYT010000274.1:0-10604 GCF_041028275.1 Streptomyces sp. PU-14G | reverse complement strand
ACCCGCTGCGGCACCATGGCGACCGGCGTCGGACAGGGGCCGAAGACCCCCCCCCCCCCCCCCCCCCCCCCCCCCCCCCCCCCCCCCCCCCCCCCCCCCCCCCCCCCCCCCCCCCCCCCGGGCTTAGCGCAGTGCCGAGAGCCCGGGGGCGAACGCGATGAGGAGCGGGACGAGGGGCACGAGGGAGGCCACGGCGGTCATCCGCACCCTGCGGCTGACCGGCAGCCGGGGAGCGGGCGTGAGCAGCCGGTGGACCCGCTGCGGCACCATGGCGACCGGCGTCGGACAGGGGCCGAAGACCCCTCGGCCCTCGTTGAGCTCCACGAGCGCCAGCGCGATGGTCAGCCGGCCGTACCGCCGGGAGGCGGCGTCGTCGGCGGCCAGTTCCACCAGGCGGTGCACCTGATCGCGGAAAGAGGCGAAGACCGGCACCCGGGAGAACCCGGTGGCCAGCGCGGAGGAGCAGTGCAGGAGCCAGTCGTGGCGGGCCCGCGCGTGCCCCTGCTCGTGCTCGAGCACGGCATCCAGCTGCCGCCCCTTGAGCCGCCGCAGTGCCGCCGTGGTGATGACCAACTGGGGTGTGGCACCCGGCAGCCACCATGCGTCCGGCCTCTCCTCCTCCAGCACGACAAGCCGTTCGCTGGAGGTCGCGGGCTCGCCCGGCAGCCTCGGTACGCGCTCGCGCAGCTCCGCGCGGCGCCTGCGGCGCCTCGTCCGCGCGTCCCTGATCTCCCGCAGCAGCATGGCGCCGGTCCACGCACCCCCGCAGGCGAGCAGCAGGCACAGCGCCCCCGCCCACGGCGCGTACGCACTGGACGTGTACACCTGCACGACCCCGTCAGGGGCCCCGGCGAAGACATGGCTGCGCACCACCGCGAACGCGGCAGCGCCGGAGAGCGCCATCGCCAGCCCGCAGCACAACAGCACCGCGCCCACCAGGCACTGCCACGCCCACAGAGCGAGCACGGGCTCACGGTCGGGCCACGAGGAACGGGTCAGTACGCGCGGTGCCAGGCCCGCGGCGAGCAGGGCGAGCACCATCAACGCGAGCGGGACCGTCATGCCGCTCAGCCTAAGAGGCCGTTACGAGACAGTGATACGTCCGGTGGTGAAGAAGTGACACGGCTCACTGTGCCGACGCGTTTCACCCGTCACAGCGTGATCAGCATGGCGAACATCCCCGTCGCCATGGCCAGCCTGCAACCGGCGGCGATTCCCGCCTGCCGCATCAGGGGAGCGGCGGGCACGCCCACGGCGCCGCCCGTGCTGCCAGCGGTGGTCCCCACGGCCGTCCGCTCCGTAGCGGACGGCATCAGCCGCGCGGCCGTCCAGAGCGCGTACACCGCGAAGTAGCCCAGCAGCAGCCCGGTCACGACAGGGACACCTGCGGGTGCGGAGTGAGCGGAGTGAGAGGCCGCTCCGGCGGTGCCCGACGTGTCTGCTGTGCCGAGAGCCATGACGGCCGACATGTACAACATCGCCGCTCCGCCGACCAGATGGTGCGCGTGCTGGTGCAGGCCGTCGCGCGGGAACCAGGCCTCGCCCCGGAACCGGGGCTTCTTTCCGTACCGGGGCGTCTCCCCGCGCCTGCTGGAGGTCGCCAGCCACGCGCCGCGTACCAGCAGCGCGCCGAAGACCGCGGTGAAACCCCATGCCAGGAGGGTGCTCACCGTGGGTGTCGCGCTCCACAGCACGGGTACCGCCATGACCGCCATGCCGAAGCCCATCGCTGCCTCGCCGCCGGCGTCGGCACGTTGCCGATGGTCTGCTCCGCGTGCACGCAGCACGCAGGAGGCGCCCGTCACCGCGCAGAGAGCCGCCAGTAACCAAGCGACCGTGGCAGAACCGTGCATCGCTCATCCCCTCGCTCGCGTGGATGCCGCCCGTCGCTCCTCGGGAGGCTCTCCGTTCCTCGCTCGTCGGGAGACTTCCCGCCGCTCGCCTCGCACACGGGAGCGCACGGGCGCAGCGGTGGAGCAGGGCGGCGTGATCGGCGGGGACCAGGGCGACGTGGTCGGCGGGGACCAGGGTGCGGTGGCTCAGCGCGGCCTCGGGGAGGCGTGCCCCATCATCTCGGTGGCCTCCATGAACGGGATGCCCAGGTCGTGGTGGAGAATTCGGGTCTCGTTCGTGTGATCGGGCAGGAGCGAGCGGCCGGCGCGCTGTCCCTTCGGGCCGGTGGCTCCCCCGCCGGCCTCGTCAGCTGTCTCCTCGAGGGCGCTGATGTGCCCGTTGAGCAGACGCCAGGCGTAGGCGTTGGTGTGCGGGCTGCGCAGTGCCTGGTCCCACTGCTCCGCCAGCTGAGCGAAGGCCGTACGCACCGCGATGTCCGCTGTCCGCTGGTCCGCCAGGCGGCTGAGGGCGTACTGCAGATACCGGCTCCGGTACAGCGCGCAGAAAGCGGCGAACTCCACCGGCACGCCGCAACCGTTCTCCGGCCGGTTCTCCGGGCCGTTCCGCTGCCGGGCGGATTCCGTGCTCGCGCATTTCCCGGGTGCGGTTTCCGCTGAGCCGCGTTGTTCGCACGGCGAGGGCATCCGAACGCTCAACGTTCTCTTCCCCTCCATCCCCTCCGTAGCGGTCCCCCTTCTGCCGGAAGCTACAGGTCCGGGTCGGTTGTCCGCCATGAGCGGATGCCGTGTGCAAATTCATCGGCAATTGCACGCGGCGTCGGCGCGGTCCGCCCACTGTCGGACGGCGCACCAGCGCGTGGAAATGATCCCTCTTCCTTTTCGGATGTGAGCGGACGAGGCGAACGGGAGAGAGAATCTGATCGTATCGAGTAGCCTTCCTTTCGTTGCTCCTGTTTCTTCGTCGTCGCAGTCCGAGGAGCTCTCGGGGCCTGCTTCCCGCAAGAATTCACCCGATGGGGTGGCGAACCGGTGCGGCGTCCGAATCCGCTCCCGCGGGCGCGCCCGGCCGCCGTTCGCGGTGGCCTCCGACCGGTCGAGGAGCCGTCCGGATCGCCCAGGAGCAGCGCGTCGTGTTGAATTGGGGTGCGCCGCCGAAGGTTTGGAGGTCGCTGTCGGCAAGGTCCGGGGC
Organism: Streptomyces sp. PU-14G; assembly: GCF_041028275.1. Taxonomy (NCBI): domain Bacteria; kingdom Bacillati; phylum Actinomycetota; class Actinomycetes; order Kitasatosporales; family Streptomycetaceae; genus Streptomyces; species Streptomyces sp. PU-14G. The sequence continues at coordinate 7,562 of NZ_JASKYT010000274.1, read as the reverse complement.
CCGCCGTCCGTCGGTGCCGTCGGCTGCTAACTGTCCGTGTTCGATAGGTTTTTGGTGTGTGGGGGGTTTTGGTGTCGGTACCGGGTGTGGGCTCCGAGGCCGCGGGCGACGGCGTGCTGGTGGTGGCGGGCGTCGGCGGAGGGCTGATGGATGTCGGCGTGGTGGTGGCCGGCCTGGGCGGTGTCTCGTGGGGCGGAGTCCTGGCGGGTGCGGCCGGACACGGCGCCGCCGCCGCACGGGGCGGTGGCGGTGTGGACGTCGTCGAGCTGGTCGGCCCGGTGGACCCGCAGATGGTGCTGGCCCGCGTCCGCCTGGTCGCGGGGGTGTCGGGCCGGCTGCTGGTGCTGATCGTGGGCGAGCTGCGCAAGGACCCTCGTAAGGGCGGACTGCACGTCGGCCTGGGAGCGCCTGGTCAGGGGTCGGCGGCGGTGCGCTACAGCGGGCTGCCGTGGGAGTGGCTCATAGGGGAGTTGGCGATACGCCCCGCGGGATCGACGACGGTCCTGCTGGACGTGGCGGCGGAAGCCGACGCCTGGGAGACGGTGCGAGCCGGCGGTCTGCCGGACGCTCCCGGGGTCGGTGTGTTCGGGCGCGTCGTGCGTCAGGGCCGCGAGTCGAAGTGGCGGCGCATGCGGGGCGGCACCGTCCCGGCCGAGCCCACCTACCTCCAGGAGTGCGTACGCCTGTGGCGGGCGGGCGGCCGTATGCCCTTCGCCGAGCTGCACGAACGGGCCGCTTCCGCCTCCCATGCGGCGGAGGAACTCCAGGCGGTCTTCGTGGCCTCGGCGACCTCCGAGCCGGTCGCTTCCATGGGGGGCGCGGAAAACGGGCACCAGCCCTGGCAGTCGCCCCCCGTGCAGAACGGCTGGGCCCCGCAGGCCCATGAGGGCCTTCCGCCGTGGACGCCCGGCGCCTCGACTGCCCCGTCCGGGCCCACCCCACCGCAGTCGTCGAACGGCTCGGAGCCGCCGCCGCGTGCAGCGCCGGTCGCCCAGCAGCCCACGGACGCCCCGTCCTTCGCCCCGGAAGCGGGCTCCTCTCCCTTCGCCCCGGAAGTGGACGCCCCGTCCTTCGCCCCGGAAGTGGACGCCTCTCCCTTCGCCCCGGAAGTGGACGCCCCGCCCTTCACCCCGGAAGTGGACGCCCCTCCCTTCGTGCCGGACGCGGACGCTCGCTCCGCCGCGCCTCACGAGGCGGCTCAACCCCCCGCCCGGGCAGCGGCACCGGTACCTCCCGCCGCGGAAGATGCCGTCGCTCCCTCAGCCCAGGGCGGGGAAGACCCGCATGAGGCGATCATGACCGCCGCGCGGGCAGGCCGTCATGAGGAGGCCGAGGGGATCGCCGTGGCCTGGCAGGAGGCCGCCGAGCAGACCGAAGGGCCCGGCTCGGAGGGCGTCCTGCACTGGGTGGAGGTCCGCGCCGACCTGGCGCGCCTGGCCGGCGCGCCCGCGCGCAGCTGCGAGTTGTGGATGTGGGTGGCTCGCGGTCGGATGGAGCAGGGGGAGGCGGACGACGCCCCCGAGGTGGAGGGCGCTGTCGACAGGGCGCACCACCAGTGGGAGCGCCTGCGCGTGGAGAACGTGGGGGCGGCCCGCGAGCTCGTGCCGGAGCTCGTCGTCCTCCGGCGTCGGGTCCCGGGCCGCCAGCCCGGTGCGGTGCGGCTCCTGGAGGAACGGATGGAGAGCCTGTTGGGAGGCGTCGACCACTGAGGTCGCCGTCTTCCCGCTCCCGCCTCGCGGGCGGCGGCCGGGAGCCGGCGCAGGCGGTCGGTGCGGTCGGAGCGTTGGACGGTCGGTGCGGTCGATGCGGTCGGAGCGTTGGACGGTCGGTGCGGTGGACGGTCGGGGAAGTCGGGGCGGTCGGGAAGACCCGTGAAGGTGGTCGGGGCGGCTCTGGAGCACGGAAGCGCGGTCAGGGCATGGGGGTACGAAGCGCCGTCGGGTGGCCTTGGAGATCGGAGATGGGGTCGGGGCCGCCGCAGGGGTGGCGTGGGATGGTCCGTTCGCAGCAGCCCGGGCCAGCCGTCCCCGCGCCCATGGCGGCCTCGCCAACGATGGGAAGCGCACCCGTTCGTCACGTACCGCAGGAGTGTGCATGTTCCGTCGCTCGGCCCTCACCCTGGCCACGCTGTTCACGGCGACCGTCCTCGCCGCCGGGTCCGCCGTGGCCGCTGACGCACCGAAGGACCAGCCCGATGAGTTGACGCCCCGCGAGCAGGCGGCTTTGCAGGTCGCCGGCACGGTGCTGGACAAGCTGGTGGGTGGCGTCTTCGGCTCCGGTGGTGGCGGGCGCTGACGCGTGGTGCCGCACGGGCGCGGCTCGTGGCAGCCCCGCCCGTGCGGCCCAGTCCCCGGCCTCCCGCTGGCAACCGTGCGTGGTCCTGAGCGGTGTATCGACTCCAGGCCCCGGCTGCCTTGCTGAGCAGGCCGGTGGTGGTCGTTCGGGCAGCGCACCACAGGCGCGCACGGGGGAGAGGTCTGGTCGGCTTGTGTGGCGCTCGCGGACCTCGCTCGTTCGCGCGGCCCCCCTGCTGCGGCTGCCCCGCCGGTCAGAGGCATGATGAAGCCAACATGGGAGGGAAGGGGCGGGGATGGCGCACTGGACGGTGGAGAGACGGGGAGCAGTACCCGCGGGGCCTGAGCGTGTCGGCGGGGCCGGCTGGACGGCCGCGTGGCTGACGGGCGCCGCGGCGCTGTCGGCGGAGGGCGCGCTCGCGCTGGTCGTCTACTTTCTCGCGGGTTTGCGGAATGAGCACTATTTCGCCGCCGGCATCCCGGCCTACGTCGGGTATCTCCTCGCGGCCGTGGTCACCGTGGTCATGCTCGGCCTGGCGGGGTTGACCGGCTCGGCCGTGGCCGTCCTGCCGGTCGTGCAGCTGTCCCGCTGGTCGGCCCGCAGGGCTGGTCGGGCGGAGACGAAGCGCTGGTGCCTGGCTGCCTGCGGGGCGTTCGCCACGGCGGTCGCCGTGTGCGCCGGGGTGCCGACGGCGCTTCTCGGCGGCGGTTGGACCATGCTCCCGCTGGTTCTTCTCGTGGCTTTCCTCGGCCTGGTTCCCGCCGTCCTGTGCACTCGGGCCGTGACTGTCCTGCGTGGTGCCGGTGCCCGGTTCGGGCTGGCCGCGGTGGTGTCCGTCTGCGGGCTGACGCTGTCGGCGGTGGTTCTCGTCGGTGGTCTGACGGCCTACGGGACTGGTCTGATCCAGGGATACGAGCCGCCACGGCTCACCGACGCGCAGCTCGTCGGTACCTGGACCGACGAGCAGGGCGGCACCCTCACTCTCCGGGCTGACGGCACCGCGGTGGCCGACGATCTGGGCGGCCATACCGCGAGGGCGGCGCACGGCGGGAACACGTCCGAACAGTGCAGTGGCTCCGGCTCGTGGGCGAAGGGTGCGTCGCCGTCCGGAACCCCGCAGCTCGATCTCAGTGTCAGCGGCTGCGGGGAAGGCAACGGCTGGCAGTTCGGCGGCACCGAAGAACAGCCCACCCTCTACCACTGGATCGGTGACCCGGACTCACTCGACCAGTACGCGTTGCACCGCAGGTCGCCAGCGCCGTAGTGGGCGTGCCGGCGGGCTCTCGTGTGCGGCCGGCGCCCGGTGGCCCGGCCCGTATGTTCCGCCGGACAGCCCTTGGTACTCAGGGCGTAGGCCCTTGAGCGCACTGGCCTCGGGGCCTGCCACCGGGAGAAACCCAGGTGACCCCAGGGCACCGTGCGGGTAGAGTCGGGCGGTGCCCGAACTTCAGCAGCTGCATGCGGGTCATGCACCGGCGGTCCTGTCCTTCGAGCTGGCGAACCGTGCCTACTTCGCTGCCTCGGTCACCGACCGCGGCGACGAGTTCTACGACCAGTTCGCCGACCGCTACAGCGCTTTGCTGGCTGAGCAGGAGGCCGGTGTCTGCGTCTACCACGTTCTCGTCGCCGAGGACGGCTCGGTGCTGGGCCGGTTCAACCTGTACGACGTGGAGGACGGCACTGCCAGGCTCGGCTACCGGGTGGCGGAGTACGTCGCCGGCCGTGGCGTGGCGACCGAGACCGTCCGTGCGCTGTGCCGGCTGGCGGCGGCGAAGCACGGGCTGCGCACACTGCGGGCAGCTACCGCCCGTGCCAACGCCGCGTCCCACGCAGTGCTGACCAAGGCCGGATTCGTTCCGGTCGGCCCGGCCGACCCGGCCGACCTCGGCGGTAAGCCGGGCACCTGGTATCAGCGTGACCTGTCCATCCAGCCATAGAGGTCCGCGGTCGGCGGGGTGCGCGAGCGCCTCGGCGAGCTCACTCCTTTCGAGGAGCCGACTCGGTGCCAGGGTGCCAGGTCTGCATCAGTGCGATTGTCTGGCTTCGGGGTGGCCGCCTCCGTCCTGCCCGCGCTCGAAGTGGCGGCGGGCCCTCGCGTGTGCTTCCGGTGGCGCGCCCAGCGCGTCGAGGCCGAGGAGCGCCGCGCCCAGGACGGGACGGGCGTGCACGACACGGGGGACGGCGCGCGGGGCGCGCAGGGCGAGCAGCTCGCCGATCCGGTCGTTGAGGAGGGGGTGCGCGGCGGCCAGTACCCCTCCGCCGAGCAGCACGGGCACCTCCGCGTCGAGCAGGTCCAGTCGGCGCAGCGCCACCGTCGCCATCGTGACGACCTCCTCGGCCATGCGTCCCACGAGGGAAGCGGCCACGGCGTCTCCGCTGTCGGCCACCTCGAACAGCACCGGAGTCAGCTCCAGTCGCCGCGCGTACGGGAGGTGTCCCAGGTGCAGAGCCTCGATCAGCGCGTACATGGAGGTCAGCTGGAAGTGCGCGGGCAGCGCGGTCGCCAGCGCGGTGGCCGCGCCCCGGCCGTCCTCGGCGCGGGCGGCGTGCCACAGCGCCTCGTCGGCGAGTCCGCCCCCGCCGCCCCAGTCGCCCGAGAGCCGGCCGAGCGCGGGGAAGCGCGCGGTGCGTCCGTCCGGCAGCATCCCGGCGCAGTTGATGCCCGCCCCGCACACGACGGCGACCCCGCACGGCGCGGCGTCGCCGTGCTGCGCGCCGAGCCCGGCGCGCAGCACGGCGAAGGTGTCGTTGTGCACGGTGACGTCCTTGCCCCAGCCGCGCTCGGCGAGCGCGGCGGCCAACTGCTCCTCCTCGACGGGCAGGTCAGCGTTGGCCAGGCAGGCCATCACCTGCTGCACGGCAGGCAGCGGGTGCGGACCCGCGGCGGCCTGCTGCGCCCGCAGGACCGCGTCGGCCAGCACGGCGACGGCGGTGCGGACGCCGACGGCCGAGGGGCGGAAGCCGCCGCCGCGTGCCGTGCCCAGGACGCTGCCGTCGGCGCCGAGGAGCGCCGCGTCGGTCTTGCTGTTGCCCGCGTCGATGGCCAGGACGGCCGCGGGCGGCGGGTCGGCCTGCGGGCGCCTCGGGGCGGCCTCGGTCCCGGGCGCGGAGTGCGGTTGGCTCAGGCCCACGCCAGGTGCTCCTTGTTGTGCGCGAGGAGCTGGTCGGTCAGCTGCTCGGCGTACTCGATCTGGCCGATGAGGGGGTGGGCGAGCAGCGCCTTGAAGACGCGGTCGCGACCGCCGTGCAGCGCCGCGCCCAGGGCGAGGTCCTCGTACGCGGTGACGTGCGCGACCAGGCCGGTGAACTGCGGGTCGAGGGCGGGTACCGGCAGCGGGTGGGCGCCGTCCCGGTCGACGCGTGCCTGGGTCTCGATGACCGCGTCGTCGGGGAGGAAGGGCAGGGTGCCGTTGTTGAAGGTGTTGACCGCCTGGTGGGTGCTGCCGCCCTCGCGCAGCAGCGAGGCGGCCAGGTCGACGGCGGCCTCGGAGTAGTAGGCGCCGCCGCGGCGGGAGAGCAGCTCGGGCTTGGTGTCCAGCGCCGGGTCGGCGTACATCTGGAGCAGTTGCTTCTCCAGTGCCGCGACCTCGGCCGCCCGGGTGGGCTTCTGGCGCTGGGCGCGCATCACTTCGTCGTGCGCGTAGTAGTAGCGCAGGTAGTAGGACGGGACGACGCCGAGGCGGTCGACGAGGGTGCGGGGCATGTGCAGGTCGTCGGCGACGGCGTCGCCGTGTTCGGCCAGCAGCTTCGGCAGCACGTCCGTGCCGTCCGGGCCACCGAGCCGCACGCCCAGCTCCCAGGTGAGGTGGTTGAGGCCGACGTGGTCGAGGTGCACCTCGGCGGGGGAGACCTCGAGCAGCTTGGCGAACTTGCGCTGGAAGCCGATCGCCACGTTGCACAGGCCGACGGCCTTGTGTCCTGCGGTGAGCAGCGCGCGGGTGACGATGCCGACGGGGTTGGTGAAGTCGATGATCCAGGCGTGCGGGTTGCTGCGCCGTACCCGCTCGGCGATGTCGAGGACGACGGGCACGGTGCGCAGCGCCTTGGCGAGGCCGCCGGCGCCGGTGGTCTCCTGGCCGACGCAGCCGCACTCCAGCGGCCAGGTCTCGTCCCGGTCGCGGGCCGCCTGCCCGCCGACGCGCAGCTGGAGCAGCACGGCGTCCGCGCCGTCCACGCCGGCGTCCAGGTCGGCCGTGGTGGTGACGGTGCCGGGGTGGCCCTGCTTGGCGAAGATGCGCCGGGCCAGGCCGCCGACCAGCTCCAGCCGGTCCGCGGCCGGGTCGATCAGGACGAGCTCGTCGATGGGGAGGGTGTCGCGCAACCGCGCGAAGCCGTCGATGAGTTCGGGGGTGTAGGTCGAGCCTCCGCCGACCACTGCGAGCTTCATGTGTGTCTCAGCCCTTTACTCCGGTGAGGGTGACGCCTTCGACGAAGGCCTTCTGTGCGAAGAAGAAGACGATGATGACCGGCGCCATGACCAGCAAAGTGGCCGCCATCGTCAGGTTCCAGTCCACACTGTGCGCGGACTTGAACGATTCGAGCCCGTAACTGAGCGTCCAGGCGCCCGGGTTCTGGGCGGCGTAGATCTGGGGGCCGAAGTAGTCGTTCCAGCAGTAGAAGAACTGGAACAGCGCGACGGCGGCGATGCCGGGCTTCGCCATCGGGACGACGATGCGCAGCAGGGTGCGCACCTCGCCGCAGCCGTCGATCCGGGCCGACTCCATGTACTCCTTGGGGATCGTCAGCAGGAACTGCCGCAGCAGGAAGATCGAGTACGCGTCGCCGAACGCCATCGGGATGATCAACGGCCACAGCGACCCGGAGAGGTGGAACTGCTGCGCCCACACCAGGTACATCGGCACGACGATCACCTGCGGCGGCAGCATCATCGTGGAGATCACCAGCAGCATGGCCGTCCGCCGGCCGCGGAAGCGGAACTTCGCCAGCGCGTAGGCCACGGGAAGGGACGAGCACACGGTGAACACCGTCCCCAGCAGCGCGTACATCAGCGAGTTGCGCCACCAGTCGAGGAAGCCGGGGGTGCGGAAGACCTTCGCGTAGTTCTCCCAGTGCCACGAGGTGGGCCACAGCTCGCCGCTCATGGCCTGCCCGTCGCCCATCACCGAGGTCAGCAGGACGAAGACGAACGGCAGCACGAAGGCCAGCGCGAGCGCGACGGCCACGGAGTGCACGGCGATCCAGTGCAGGACGCGCTTGCGGCGTGCCCTGCGGCTCGCCGCARRSGGGCCGGGGRMGGGGGTGCGGGC